>NZ_JBHYHC010000020.1:0-99484 GCF_042738955.1 Umezawaea sp. NPDC059074 | reverse complement strand
GAGCCGGACTCGCCTACGAGCCGTACGACCTCCCCTTCCGGGAGGGTCAGGCTGACGCCGTCGACGGCGGTGGTCCGGCCGTACCGGACGGTGACGTCCTCGAACCGCAACTCGCTCACAGCGACTCCACCGTCTCGACGAGGTCCTCGGTCGGCCGGACGGGTTCGCCCGCGTGCCAGCACGCGACCCGGTGCCCGCTGCCCTCGGCGGCCACGAGCGGCGGGTCCTCCGCGCGGCACCGGGCGTCGGCCAGCGGGCACCGGTCGGCGTAGGCGCAGCCGGGCGGCGCGTCGGCGGGGCTGACCGGCCTGCCGGGGATCGTGGCGAGCGGCCTGGTCAGGTCGGTGGCCATGTCCGGCACCGCCTCGACCAGCGCACGGGTGTAGGGGTGCCGGGCCGCGGTGGCGAGCCCGGCGGCGGGCAGGTCCTCCACGACCCGGCCCGCGTACATCACCAGCACCCGGTCGCACACCTCGCCGACGACCGTGACGTCGTGGCTGATCAGCACCAGTGCCACGTCGTCGGCCTCGCGAATCACCGCGAGCAGGTCGAGCACCTGCTGCTGCACGGTGACGTCGAGCGCGGTGGTCGGCTCGTCCGCGACGATCAGCGCGGGCTTGCCCATCAGCCCCATGCCGATCATCGCCCGCTGGCGCATCCCGCCGGAGAACTCGTGCGGGTACTGCCGGGCGCGCGCTTCGGCGTCGGGGATGCGCACGGCGGCCAGCCGGTCCACGGCGCGGGCCATCGCCTCGCGGCGGGTCTTGCCCTGGTGGTGGGTGGCGACCTCGGCGAGCTGGGCGCCGATGCGGCGGGTGGGGTTGAACGAGGTCATCGGGTCCTGGAACACCATGGCCAGCGAGGTGCCCAGCAGCCTGCGGCGGACGGCGGTGTCCGGGGCGAGCAGGTCGTGGCCGAGCAGGTCGAGCCGCGCGGCGTCGACCCGGCCGTGGTCGGCGACGAGCCGGGTGATCGCCAGCGCGGTCAGGGACTTGCCGGACCCCGACTCGCCGACGACGCCGACCGCCTCCCCGCGCCGCACCTCGAACGACACCCCGCGCACCAGCAGCACCGGACCGGTGGGGCCGGGGAAGGTGACCTCCAGGTCGCGGACGTCGAGCACCACGTCGTCGGACGGCTCGCGGGCGTCCTCGCCGTGGACCGCGGGTTCGGGCACGGCGGCGGCACGGGTGGTCGCAGGCGCCCGCAGGCCGAAACCGACGGGGATGCCGAGTCCTTTCGCGACGGACTCGCCGAAGAGGTTGAACGCCAGGCCCGCCAGCAGCACGGCCGCGCCGGGGGCGAGCGCGGCGGCCGCGTTGACGTAGATGGCGCCGATCCCGTCGTAGAGCAGGCGGCCCCAGTCGTAGGAGGGCGACTGCACGCCGAGGCCGAGGAACGACAGGCCGGTGAACGACAGCAGCGCGCCGCCCGCGCCGATGGTGGCGTTGACGACCAGCGGTTCGGCGATGTTCGGCAGCACGTGCCGGAACAGGACGCGGAACCGGCCGACGCCCGCGATCCGGGCCGCCGCGACGTAGTCGCGCGCCGCGATCCCGGCCACCAGGGTCTGGGTGAGGCGGGCGAACGCCGGGGCTCCGGAGAGCCCGATGGCCAGCACCGCGCCGGTCGCGCCCGCGCCGAACACGACCGCGAAGAACAGCGCCAGCAGGATGCCGGGGAAAGCCACGGCGATGTTGACCGCCGCCGACACGAGCCTGCCGGTCCGCCTGCCGAGCACGAACGGCGCCGCCCCGAGGAGCATGCCGATCACGACCGAGATCACGATGGCCGCCAGCGCCAGCAGGATCGACGGCCGGGCCGCGACGAGCGACCGCAGCAGGATGTCCCGGCCGAGGTTGTCCGTTCCCGCCCAGTGCTCGCCCGACGGCAGGGCGAGGATGTCGTCGGTGTTCACGGCGTCGGCGCCCGTCCCCCACAGCACCGGCCCGAGGCAGGCCAGCGCGATCACGAGGACCACGAGCGCGGTCGCCGTGAGGCCCAGCGGGGTGCGGACGACCCGCGACCAGCGTCCCTGCATCTCCTCAGTCCTCCCGGATCGTCGAGCGCGGGTCGAGCAGGGCGAGGGCGACGTCGACCACCAGGTTGGTGATCAGCACGCCGACGCCGTAGACGAGGACGATCGCCTGCACCACCGGGTAGTCCTTGGTGAGGATGGACTGCACGATCGTGCTGCCCAGGCCCGGCCAGGCGAACACGTTCTCCACCAGGACCGTGCCCGCGACCATCGCGCTGAGCAGCAGCCCGCCCAGCGTCAACGCCGCCGTGACGGCGTTGGGCAGCGCGTGTCCCAGGTAGACGGTCCGGGCGGGCAGCCGCTTCGCGCGGGCGGTCCGGACGAAGTCCGCCTCCAGCACGCCGACCATCTCGACGCGGACGATCCGGGCCAGGATCGCCGCGGGTCCGATGGCCAGCGAGAACACCGGCAGCAGGTACGCCGACGCGGTCTCGTTGCCCGCCACCGGGAACCACTCCAGCCGGATGCCGAACACGTAGATCAGCGCGACGCCGATCAGGAAGTCCGGCACCGTGGCCACGACGACGCTGGTCGTGGTGAACGCGAGTTCGGTGCGCCGCCCGTGGCCGCGCCGGGTCAGCACGCCCATCGCGACCCCCAGCGGGATCGCGACCACCGCCGCGGCCAGGAAAGCCAGCACCGCCAACGAGAGCGTCGCGGGCAGCCGCTGCGCGACGATGTCGGACACCGGCAGCTGGGAGGAGATCGACGTGCCCAGGTCGCCGGTGAACAACCCCTCCAGGTAGTGCAGGTACTGGGTGAGCAGCGGGTCGTCCAGCCCCAGCGCGTGCCTGCGCGCCTCGACCAGGTCCACCGGCGCGGTGGGACCGAGCGCGCCGCGGACCGGGTCGCCGGGGATGAGGTGGATCATGGCGAAGGACGCCGTCACCAGCACCCAGAGCGAGACGAGCAGCCGTCCCAGGCGTCGGACGCCGAACCGCGCCCACGGCCGGGCCGCTGTCGGGCTGGTGACCGTCACGTTCACCGCCATGTCCACCGTCCTCTACTTGGCCAGCACGCGGATGCTCAGGGGGATCAGCTGGCCGGGGGTCTGGAACTCGGCCTTCTTGCCGAACGTCCGCAGGACCTTGACGGCGAACGGCACGATGTCCGCCTTGGCGATCAGGCCCGCCTCGGCGGCGAGCCAGGCGTCGCACCCGGTGGTGCCGGGGATCGCCATCGCGGCCGTCACCGCCTTGTCGTAGTCCGGGTCGGAGATCGCGGCGAAGTTGGTGCCCGCCGGGGCCGCCGGGCCGGACAGGAACGGCACGAGCTGGTCCGGGCTGCCGACGTTAAGCGAGACCCAGCTGACGTCCCAGTCGCCCGCGCCGAAGAGGGTGCTGGTCAACGTGGTCTCGTCCTGGCTGCGCGCCGTGGCCTCGACGCCGATCGCCTGCCACTGCCGCACGGCCAGCTCCGCCGCCGCGTCGCCCGCGCTGCCGTTGTTGTTCTGGTACAGGAAGGTCAGCGCGAGCGACTTGCCGTCCTTGGCGCGCTTGCCGTCGCCGCCCGCCTTCCACCCGGCCTGGTCGAGCAGCGCGGCCGCCGCCTTCGGGTCGCTCGTGGGCTGCGATTTGGCCACCGAGTCGCCGGGGCAGGCGACGGGTTCGTTGGCGGCCAGCGCGGTCGGCTGGGTGCCCTGCCCGGACGTGAGGACCTTCCGCAGTTCGGCGAGGTCGAGCGCGCGGGTCAACGCCATCCGCACCGCGGGGTCGGCCGTGACGCGGCCCGCGGCGTAGTTGTACCACTGCTCCCCCGCGAGGGCGGGCGTCTTGGCGGAGTACAGCCCCGCCTTCTCCAGCCGCTCCGCGTCGGGCCCGGCGACCTGCGCCGCGTTCAACCCGCCGGAGAGCAGCAGGTTCGCCGCGGTCGTCTCGTTGGCCACGACCTTGATCACGACCGTCTTCGGCAGGCCCTTGGTCGCGGTCGTGGCCCCGTCCGGGCCCCACGTGTAGCCTTCGCGGACCGTGTACGTGTAGTGGTCGCCGGGCGCGGCCTCGGTGAGCTGGTAGGGCCCGGTGCCCGCGGTGGCCGTCTTCAGCGACGTCCGGTCGGCCATCCCCTTGGGGCACACCATCGGCAGGCTGGACAGTCCGTTGAGGACGAACGGCGCGGGCTGGGCGAGGGTGATCGTCACCGTGCCCGCCGCGTCGTCGGCGACCGACTTCGCGCCCGCCGGGAAGAACGTGCCCAGGAACGGGCTCTTGTTGTTCGGGTCGGAGACGAAGTCGAGGTTCGCCGCCACGACGGTCGGCGTCAGCTTCGCGCCGTCGGCGCAGGTGATGCCGTCGGCCAGGGTCAGCGAGATCGTGGAGTCCTTGACCTCCCACTTCTTCGCGAGCCCCGAGCGGATCTCCCCGCTCTCGCCGTCGACGCTGACCAGCGGGTCGTAGGCGAACTGGGTGACGGCGAACAGCGTGCTGCCCGCGCCCATCTGCGGGTCCAGGCTGCCGGGATCGGAGGAGACCCCGAGGGTGAAGGTGCCGCCGTCGACGACCTGGGCGGTCCCGCCGCCACCGGTCGAGGCGCCGCCGCAACCCGCGAGCGCGGCGGCGGCCAGGCAGAGCGACAGGCCGTAGCCCGCCGTGGTGATCCGCTTCATGGCGGTTCCGTTCCCGTGCTGTGGTCGGGTGGTGGGACTTCAGGCGCCCGCGCGCCGCACCGCGCGGCCGAGGTGCAGGTAGAGGGCGTGGCCGGTGCCGTCGTCCCCGACGAACGCGTGGGGCATGCGCATCCCGCGGTCGGCTTCGAGGGGGATCAGCATGTCGTCGCGGTAGTGGACGAGTTCGGTCCGCTCGACCTTGCCGCCCATCTCCACGAAGACGCCCTTGGGGACCTGGTCGATCCAGATCCGCCGGTCGTCGTCCTGGCTGACGGTGAGGTCGAAGACCTGGGCCGAGTACGTGCCCAGGAACCGCTCGGCGTCGATGACCTCCGGCTCCGCGGGCGGCACGGGCAGCGCGGGCAGGGCGACGTCGGTGAGCGCGCCGAGGACGTGGCCGACGACGTCGTGGTAGAGCGCGACCATGTCGCCGCCGTTGGTCAGCAGCGCGACCGCGACCCCGGCCTCGGGCACGATCCGCAGGAACGCGCCCTGCCCGATCGTGCTGCCGTCGTGGCCGATGATCGTGCCCTCGGGGGTGTCGAACCGCTCGAACCCGAGCCCCCACGACGTGCCCATGAGGCCGAGGTCGGGCAGGTCCACCTCCCGATCGTGCATCCGGGCGGCCGTTCCCGGCGCCAGCACCGGGGTCCCGTCCGCCGCGCGGCCGTCCTCCAGGTGCATCTTGGCGAACGCGAGCAGGTCGCGGGGCCGCATCGCGAGCATCGACCCGGCCGGGGAGTTGGACCGCGCCAGCGCCCACACGGGGGCAGGCACGAGGTCCGCGCCCGGCTCCGGTTCGACGTGGCCGACGGCGGCGCGGAACAGGATCGCCTCGTACGGGCTCGTCGCGGTGTGGGTCAGCCCCAGCGGGGTGATGACGTGCTCGCGCAGGCAGGCGTCGAACGACTTGCCGCGCACCACCTCGACGAGCCTGCCGAGGACGCAGAACCCCGCGTTGTTGTAGGAGAACCGCTCGCCGGGCGGGAACAGCTGCGGCACCTCGCCCAGCGTGGCCACGTACTTCTCCACGCAGTCGTCGCCGACCCCGGTGTCGGTGAAGACGTCGCCCTCGAACCCGGCGGTGTGGTTGAGCAGCTGCCGCACGGTGATCCGCTCGGCCGCGCCCCCGTCGGCGATCCGGAACTCCGGCAGGTGCGTCCGCACCGGCTCGTCCAGCCCGACGAGGCCCTCGTCGACCAGCTGGAGCACGAGCGTGCTGGTCCAGAGCTTGGTGATGGACCCGATCTGGAACACGGAGTCGGCGGTCGCCTCCACTCCCGTCGTCTTGCTGAGCAGACCGGCGGCCCCGTCGACCACCTGGTCTCCCCGCAGCACGGCCCACGCCGCGCCCGGAACGCCGTGCTTCTCCAGCAGCGACGGAAGCCGCTCGTCGAGCCACGCGTGAACGTCGTGAAGGTTGCTCATGCACGATGATGCTAGGAACGCCGCGGGCCGCTGTGTTCGTCGTCACGGACGACTTGCCCGCCGCGGCTTGGTCGGCCACGACGAGTCGCGCGCCGGGCCCGCACGGGACAAGGTGGTGGGGTGATCACCACACCTCTCACCGCCGACCTGGTGCGCGGCGCGCTGGACCTGGAGCGCACCGCGCACGGCCTGCTGCCGCACCGCCTGCCCGCCCGCGCCCGAGCGCAGGTCCCCGACGAGCGGCTCGCGATGGCCGAGGCCCAGCCGTCGGGCGTGCGCGTCGTGCTGCGCACCGCCGCCACGGTCGTCGCACTGGCCGTGCTGCCCACCAAGACCGCCTACGCGGGGGTGCCCGCACGGGCGGACGGCGTCTACGACCTGGTCGTAGACGGCGTGCCGACCGCGCGGGCGACCGCGACCGGGGGCAACGTCCTGACGGTGGACCTCTCCACCGGGAAGTCCGAGACCACGCCGGGGGAGGTCGGCGAGGTGCGCTTCGCCGACCTGCCCGACCGCGTCAAGGACGTGGAGATCTGGTTGCCGTACAACGAGATCACCGAACTGGTCGAGCTGCGCACCGACGCCCCGGTCTCCCCCGTTCCCGCGAGCGGCCGCCGGGTGTGGCTGCACCACGGCAGTTCCATCAGCCACGGCAGCAACGCCGCGAGCGGCAGCACGACGTGGCCCGCGGTGGCCGCGACGCTGGCCGGGGTGGACCTGGTCAACCTCGGTTTCGGCGGCAGCGCCCTGCTCGACCCGTTCACCGCCAGGGCGATCCGCGACACCCCGGCCGACCTGGTCAGCCTCAAGATCGGCATCAACGTCGTCAACACCGACCTGATGCGCCTGCGCGCCTTCGGCCCGGCCGTCCACGGCTTCCTGGACACGATCCGCGAGGGCCGCCCCACCACCCCGCTGCTGGTCGTGTCGCCGGTCCTGTGCCCGATGCACGAGGACACCCCCGGCCCGACCTTCCCGGACTTCAGCGGGCTCGCCGAGGGCCGGATGGCGTTCCTGGCCGCGGGCGACCCGGCCGAGGTGGCGCAGGGGAAGCTGACGCTGGCCGTGATCCGCGCCGAGCTGGCCCGGATCGTCCGGGAGCGCGCGGTCGACGACCCGAACCTGCACCACCTCGACGGCCGTGAGCTGTACGGCGACGCCGACGCGGCCGACCTGCCGCTGCCGGACCACCTCCACCCGGACGCGGCCACGCACCGGCTGATGGGCGAGCGGTTCGCCGACCTGGTGTTCGGGGGCGTCTTCGCCTGACGTCCGGGGCTACCGCACGTGCAGGGCGTCCACGACGACCTCGGCCGCCCGTGCCAGCAGCGCGTCGTCGCGGGTGGCGTCGATCGTGGCGCGGTCGGACAGCACGGCCAGCACGATCGGCGCGTGGTGCGGCGGCCACAGGACGGCGATGTCGTTGCGCGTGCCGTAGGCGGCGCTGCCGGTCTTGTCGCCGACGACCCAGCTCGCGGGCACGCCAGCGCGGATCGTGTTGCCGCCGGTGGTGTTGCGGCGCAGCAGGTCCAGCAGGATCTCGCGCTTGTCGGCGGGCAGCACGCCGTCCACGGCGACCGCACGCAAGTCCTCGGCGAGCACCTTGGGCGTGCTGGTGTCGCGGAGGTCGCCGGGGAAGGTGTCGTTCAGCTCCGGCTCGATCCGGTCGACGTGCGAGGTGGTGTCGCCGATCCCGCGCAGGAACGCGCCGAGCGCCGTCGGCCCGCCCAGTTCGCGGAACAGCAGGTTCCCGGCGGTGTTGTCGCTGAACCGGATCGCGGCGTCGGCGATCTCGCGCAGCGTCATGCCGGTGTCGACGTGCTTCTCGGTGACCGGCGAGTTCGAGACCACGTCGGCCGCGGTGTAGTGGACGACCTCCTCCAACTCGGGCACGGTGTTGAGCTGGAGCACGGCCGCGGCGGACAGGGCCTTGTGGGTCGAGGCGTAGGCGAACCGCTCCCCGTCCCGGTAGCCCACCTCGCGGCCGGTGCCGGTGTCGATCGCGTACACGCCCAGGCGGGCGGTGAACGCCTTCTCCAGCTCGGCGAACTCGTGGGACCGCGAGGCGGGGGCGGACACCGCGGTGGACGACGGCGTGCTCGTCGGAGCGGCCTCCGCGGTGCACGCGGTCAGCGCCGTCGCGACGAGCGCTACCGCGAACGCGCGGCGCAGCAGGTGGTTCGTCACCGGAATTCCCTTCGTAGTGGATCTGCCCGCAGTCTCTCCACGACCGCACCATGCCGTCCAAGACGGAAACGACCCGTTCGATGCGTTTCCGGCATACTCCTCGGTCATGGACCTGGTCGGCGCGTGCAGGGCGTTCGTCTGCGTGAGCGAGCGCGGCAGCTTCACCCTCGGCGCGGCGGCGGCGCGGATCCCGCAGTCGGTGGCCAGCAGGCGGATCGCGGCGCTGGAGGCCGACCTCGGCGGACGGCTGTTCGACCGCACGGCCCGGCGGGTGCGGCTGACCCCGTTCGGGGTGGACGTGCTGCCCGCCGCGAAGCGGGTCGTGCAGGCCGCCGAGGCGCTGGAGCACGACGCGCGCCGCGCCGGGCGGCGTCCGCTGCGGCTGGCCGTGCCGGAGTCGTGCGGCGTCCGGACGGTGGCCCGGTTGGACGCCGACGCGCGGGCCCGCGGCGTGGTGCTGGAGCTGCGACCCGCCCCGCCCGGCGAGCGCGTGGAGATGCTGCGGAACCAGGAGGTGCGGGCGGCGCTCGTCGCCGTGCCCGCCGAGGAGGGCACCTGGTCGGTGCCGCTCGGGGTGGCCGCGGCGAAGCCGTTCGCCGCGGCGACCGTGTACCTGGACACGCTGCGACCGGGACGCGGCGGGCGGACCGCGCGGCGGGTGTGGCTGCAATCGGAGGACGACGTGCCGCACGTGCGCGACCGGATCACGCGGGCGCGGGACGCGGTGGGCCTGCGGCCGTCGCAGGTGGCGGTGGCGGCGTCGTTGACGGCGGCCGTGGCGGAGGTGCTCGGCTCGGCCGACCTGCTGCTGTGCCCGGCCGCCCAGGCCGACGAGCTGGACCTGCACTGGCGGCCGGTGGGCGGGCTCGTCCTGGCGCGCGGCTACGACGTGACGGCCGGGATCGGCGACGACGCCGACCGCATCCGCACGGCGCTGGCCGACCCGGTCGCCCGGTGCCTCGGCGCGGAGGTGGACGCGTGACCACTGACGCGCTGCGCGAGGAGTTGGCCGACGGCGGGCTGCGCGGGTCGTTCCTGGTGCGCGACCTGCGGTCCGGCGACGAGATCGGCATCGACCCGGACGTCGAGTTCCCGTTGGCCTCGCTGGTGAAGGTGCCGCTGGCCATCGCGACGCTCGACCGCGTCCGCACCGGCGAGCTGGACGGTGCCGAGCAGATCCTCGTGCCGCCGGGGATGTCGGGGCCGCCAGGCCTGAGCATGTTCCGGCACCCGGTCTCGGTCGCCGTGGAGGACCTGGTCTACCTGAGCACGTCGATCAGCGACGGCACCGCCGCGGACGCCCTGTTCGCCCTCACCCCGCCCGCCGAGGTCGGCCGCCGCCTGCGCGACCTCGGGGTGCGCGGGATCACCGTGCGGCACCCGATCAGCGACCTCACCGACACCCCGGCCGAGCGCTTCGACCCGGCCGAGGTGCACCTGGCCCACACGCTCGCCATCGGCGCGCGCACGGCCGGTCGCGGCCACCCCGTGCCGCAGCTCGACGTGAGCCGCGCCAGTTCCGGGACCGCGCGGGCCATGGCGGACCTGCTCCAGGAGCTGTGGACGCCGACGCGCGTCGACCCGGACGTGGCCGCGCGGGTGCGAGACCTGTTGGCGCACAACGTCCTGCGGCAACGGCTCGCCCCGGACTTCACGTCCGACTCGTCGACGTGGTCGTCCAAGACCGGCACGCTGCTGAACCTGCGGCACGAGGCCGGGGTCGTCGAGCACGACGACGGCCAGGCGTTCGCCGTCGTGGCGCTGACGGAGTCGCGGGTGGCGGCGTCGGCGCAACCGGAGGCGGAGGCGCTGATGGGCCGCGTGGCACGGGCGTTGCGGGACCGGCTGCGGTGGTGAGTCCCACGTGGGACCGTGACCCGGTGATCGACTACACCTGGCGCGGCCGGTTCGCCAACACCGCGCTCAACGCGCTGCACGCGGAGGGCTTCAACCACCGGATCCTCACCGACGACTGGTGGTCGCAGGTGAACCGGCACAGCCTCGGCTGGGTCTGCGCCGAGCGCGACGGCGAACTCGTCGGGTTCGTCAACGTGGCGTGGGACGGCGCGGTCCACGCGTTCCTGCTCGACACCCTGGTCACCGCCGCCGTCCGACGACACGGCGTGGGGCGACGCCTCGTGGCCACGGCCGTCGACCACGCGCGCGCCGCCGGGTGCGAGTGGCTGCACGTCGACTTCGACGACGACCTCGACCCGTTCTACTTCGACAGCTGCGGCTTCCGCCCGACGAAAGCGGGCCTGATCGCCTTGTGACACCGTCGCCGGAGCACCTCGACGGCGGCCGGTGGACGCCCCCGCGGTAGCGCTTGTCCCCCGTGCGAGCTACCCACGACTGTCCACCGGGCGGGGACGTTTTCCGGCACGCCGATCCCTAGCGTTCTCCTCAGCCGCGGCGCACTGGCCGCGGACCTCGTGAAGGAGTCGTCGTGCGACTGGTGAAGCAGCTCTTGGCCGTGGCGGCGGTCGCGTTCGTCGGCGGGCAGGCCGTCGGCTTGGCGGCCGGGAACCCCTGGCTCGCCCTGCCCCTCGGGGTGGCGACGGCCGTGGCCGCGCTCCTCGTCTACGCGTGGGTGGTGCGGCGCACCGAACACCGGGAGCCCACGGAGGTCGCCAGGGCCGGTGCGGGCGCCAAGCTCGGCCGCGGCACGCTGATCGGGTTCGGGATGTTCGCGGTCGTGATCATGGCCATCACGGCGGTCAGCGGCTACCACGTCCACGGCTTCGGGTCGGTGTCGGGAACGTTGGCGCTGCTGGGTTTCATGGCCGCGGCGGCCGTGACGGAGGAGCTGCTCGTCCGCGGTGTGCTGTTCCGGATCCTCGAAGAACGCACGGGCACGTGGATCGCGCTGGTGCTGACCGGTGTGCTGTTCGGCGCGATGCACCTGTTCAACCCGGACGCCGGCCTGTGGGGCGCGATCGCGATCTCCGTGGAGGCCGGGTTCATGCTCGCCGCCTGCTACGCCGCCACCCGCTCGCTGTGGGCGCCGATCGGCCTGCACTTCGGCTGGAACTTCGCCGCCGGCGGCATCTTCAGCGTCGTGGTCTCCGGCAACGGCGAGTCGAAGGGCCTGCTGGACGCCTCGACGTCGGGCCCGGCGGTGTTCTCCGGCGGCGACTTCGGCCCGGAGGGCAGCCTGTTCACCGTCGTGGCCGGGGTGGCGTTGACGGTGGTGTTCCTCAGGCTGGCCCGCAAGCGCGGTCACATCGTGCCGCGCCGCCGCCGCGCCGCCGAGGTCGAGGCGACCGCTAAGGTCACCCCGTGATCGACCTCCGGAGACTCCCGGTCCCGTGGCAGCGGTGGGACGTCACGGTCCGGGACCTCCCGTTGGCGCTGCTGCTCGTCGTGGCCTCGACGATCCCCGCGCTGACCAACCGCGGGACGCGGCTCGGCGACCTGCCCGACCGCCCCTTCGACCTGCTGACCGTCGCGGTGGTCCTCCTGGAGTGCCTGCCGCTCGCGCTGCGCCGCCGGTGGCCCGCCCTCTGCCTGGCGTTGGTGTCACTCGGTTTCGTGGTCGACCAGCTCCGCGGCTACCACACGGTCGCGGGCACGGCGCTGCCGATCGCGCTGCTCAGCGCGGCGGCGCACCTGGAGCACCACCGCCGCATGACCGTGGTCCTGATCTCCGCCGCGTACGTGCCGCTGGCCATCGCCCTGGACCGCAGCGGGTCGACCGAGGGCGTGGCCGGGTTCGTGACGTTCTACCTGGCCCTCACGATCGCCTGGGGCGTCGGGGCGTGGCTGCGGCTGACGCGGGCCGCCGAGGCGGAACGACGACGGGCCGTCGCCGAGTCCACGAGGCTCGCCGAGCGCACGCGGATCGCGAGCGAGCTGCACGACGTCGTGACGCACCACGTGACGGCGATGGTCGTGCAGGCCGAGTCCGCGCGCTACCTCACCGCCGCCCCCGAACGCCTGGACCAGACGCTAACCGCGATCACCGACAGCGGCAGGCGCGCGATCACGGATCTGAGGCACCTGCTCGACCTGCTCAACCCCGACCACGGCAGCGAACCGCGTTCCCCGTCCGTCGGCGAGCTGGACGCCCTCGTGGAGCAGACCAGGCAGGCCGGGCAGCCGGTGGAGTTCACCGAGGTCGGCACCCGCGCGGAAACCAGCGGCAGCACCGAGATCACGGCGTACCGGGTCGTGCAGGAGGCGCTGACGAACGCCCTCAAGCACGCCCACGGCAGCCGCACCACCGTTCACGTGCACCACGGCGACAGGGAGACCACAGTGGAGGTCCGCGACGACGGGACGGGTTCGCGTTCCGCGTCCCCCGGCGGCAGCGGCCGGGGCCTCGTCGGCCTCCGCGAACGCGTGCGGGTGCTCGGCGGCGAGTTCGACGCCGGCCCGGGCACGGGCGGCGGGTTCGTCGTGCGCGCCCGCATCCCCGCGGGGACCCGGTCGTGACCGCACCGGTCCGCGTGCTGGTGTGCGACGACCAGGCGTTGATCCGCACCGGCTTCACCACGATCATCGACGCCCAGCCCGACCTGGAGGTCGTGGCCGAGTGCGAGGACGGCAGGGCGGCGGTCGACCTGGCCGCCACCCTGCGCCCGGACGTGGTCGTGATGGACGTCCGGATGCCCGTGCTCGACGGCATCGAGGCGACCCGCCTGCTCGCGGGCGCGGGCGTGGCCGAGCCGGTCAAGGTGCTCGTGGTGACGACGTTCAACCTGGACGAGTACGTCTACGAGGCGCTCCGCGCAGGCGCCAGCGGCTTCCTCCTCAAGGACGCCCCGCCGGCGCAACTGCTGCACGGCATCCGCACCGTCGCCTCCGGCGCTGCCCTGCTGGCCCCCGAGGTGACCAGGCAACTCGTCGGCAGGTACGCCGCCCGCATCCGCCCCGCGGGCGGCACCCCGACCGACTCCCCGCTGACCCCGCGCGAGCTGGAGGTGCTGCGCCTCATCGCCACCGGCCTGTCCAACAGCGAGATCGCCGCGACCCTGGTGATCAGCCACGAGACGGTGAAGACTTACGTGTCCCGCATCCTCACCAAGCTCGACCTCCGCGACCGCGTCCAGGCCGTCGTCCACGCCTACCGCACCGGTTTGGTGACCTGACCGGACGGCACTTTTGCGGTTCCTCCTCGGCGCGCTTGTGGTTGCCTGCGTTTCGCCGAAGGAGGCCACTTGGACAAGATCCTCTTACCAAGACGCACGTGGCCGTGGCCGGACCTGGACGCCAGGATCGCCGAGGTAGCGGCCTGGGCCGACGCGGGCACCGACCTGCACCGCCCCTTGCGCCTGCTCACCTGGCCGGTGGTCCGCCGCACCAACGCGGGCTTCATCCCCGCCCTGGTGAGCCACGGAGTCCCCGTGCCCCAGGACATCGTGCTCCACACCCGCGACGTCCTGCACCGCCTGGTCGAGTCCGACACCCCCACGTGGCCCCGCTTCGCCCGTTGGCTGGCGGAACTCGACCGCGACTTCGCCGTTGGGGTTTTTCGCGACTTGGCCCTGACCCGAACCTCGGACCCCGAGCGGTACCGCGCCTGGACGTTCCTCCACGAGACCTCCCTGGAGGACTCCGTCGAGGTAGGCGAACAGCTCATCACCGACCCCCACGTGACCCGCACGACCCGCTTCCGCATCGGCGACCACTTGGCGGAGTTCACCCTGGACACCGCCCTGACCGCTTTCGAACGCGTAACCCACAACAACCTCCGCAACCAGGCGGCGGAGTTCATCGCCAAGCACACCCCCGACAGGGCCATCGACCTCTACACCGCGACCGCGTCCGACCCCTCGGTACCCGACGCCCACCGCCTCGAGGCATCCCGCCAGGTCCTGTCCCACCGCCGCGACACAGGCTTGGACCTGCACTTCACCCTCCTCACCACCACCGTCCGCACCGACGTGATGAACGACCTGCGCCGCGAGGTCCCCCACCGCCTGACCACCCGCTTGACCCAGCTCTACCGCACCGGCCCACCAGCAGCCCGCCTCGACTTCGCGCGCTACCTGGTGAACCACCTGGCCGGAGGCCCAGAGGTGATGACCACCCTGGCAACCGACAAGTCCCAATCCCCAGAATCCCAGTTCCACGCCCTGAACTCCGACCCAAGAGCAGCCACCCCAGAACTCCTCACCACCGTCATCACCCGCTTCACCACCCACAACCAGACCAAGGTCGACGCCCTAACCCTGCTGGCAAAACTCTCCCCCGACACCGCCCAAGCCCAACTGACCACCGTCATCACCAACAAAAACCTCCCCTTCCACACCAGACTGGAAGCGGTCGTCCCCCCGTCCCACCACCTGGGCCCGCGCCGCACCACCGCCCTGTACCGCCTCCTGGCAACCGAGGACGGAGCCACCGCCGCCCAACGGGACAGCGCCATCCGAAAAACCGACCGCCCCTCCGACTTCCTGCGCGACCTGGCAACCTCCCCCTCCCTCACCTACCTCCAACGCAAACCCTTCCTGACCAAACTCCCCAGGGCAGACCGCATCACCGCCCTGACAACGATCATCACCAGCCCAGCGGAGAAGGACAC
Organism: Umezawaea sp. NPDC059074; assembly: GCF_042738955.1. Lineage (NCBI taxonomy): Bacteria > Bacillati > Actinomycetota > Actinomycetes > Pseudonocardiales > Pseudonocardiaceae > Umezawaea > Umezawaea sp. NPDC059074. The sequence continues at coordinate 84,703 of NZ_JBHYHC010000020.1, read as the reverse complement.
CACCAAGCTGACAGCCGCAACCGCCCTGGGCCGCCTGGACAAGAACACCGCGGCCCTGAAACTCACCGCCATGGCAGACGACCCGTCACTACCCAGGTCGATCAGAAACCGCGCCCGCACCCTCGCCCGGCAATTCCGCTGAGGTGCAACACGAAGACTCGCCGGAACGATGCAGAGGTGTGCCGGTGAACGAGATAGCGCGACGGGTGTTCATCAGCCACACCTCCGAACTGCGCACATACCCGGTCGGCGGCTCATTCGTGGCGTCGGTCGAGTCAGCGATCACCCAAGCAGGCGACGTGGTGATCGACATGGCCTACTTCGAGGCCCGCGACGAATCCCCAGCGGATGTATGCCGCGCAGCGGTCACAGGCGCGGACGTGTATGTGCTGATAGCCGGATTCCGCTACGGCACACCAGTCCGAGACCGCCCAGAGGTGTCCTACACCGAACTGGAATTCGAAACCGCAGGCGAGTTGGGCATCCCCCGCCTGGTGTTCCTCCTAGGTGAGAACACCGAAGGCCCAACCGGACTGCTGCGCGACGTCCGCCACGCCGCGCGCCAAGAGGGCTTCCGCGAACGCCTCAACGACAGCGGCATAACCGCAGCCATCGTGACAACCCCCGACACCCTGCAACTAGCGGTGTACCGCGCACTCCAAGCCCTCCCCCGCCCCGAACCGACCGATTCCACGGCGGTGAGGCTGTGGAACGCACCGGCCAGACTCCCAAGCTTCACCGGACGCGACGACCTGCTCCACGACTTGGCATCGAAGTTGGCAGGCGACGGACCAGTGGTGGTGTCGGCAATCGCGGGGATGGGCGGCGTCGGCAAAACCTCCACAGCGGTGGAGTACGCCCATCGCCACTCCCCGGACTACGACGTGGTCTGGTGGATCGCCGCCGAAGACCCAAACTTGATCCCCCAACAACTGGCCGCCCTCGGACAGGCGCTGCGATTGGTTGACTCAACGGACCCGGTGGAAACAGCGGTCTCGCGAGTACTGGGCGAGCTGCACCACCGGAATCGAGTCCTACTAACCTTCGACAACGCCGAGCACCCCGGCGCAATCACATCCTTCCTGCCTGGCGGCAGGACACGGGTAGTGATCACTTCCCGCTATCCCCAGTGGGATGGCATCGCCTCAACGGTAGAGATCGACGTATTCACCCCTGAGGAGTCTGCCCGCTTCCTGCACTCCAGGGCACCTTCGCTAACAGTCGAGCAGGTCACAGCGGTCACCGAGGAGCTTGGACACCTCCCCTCAGCACTCGACCAAGCCGCCACCTTGCTCTCCGACGGAACGTTCACCCCAGACCAGTACCTCGATCTATTGCGATCCCGTACCCAGGAACTGCTGGCACGAGGCCACCACACCACCGATGGGCGAGCCTCGGTGGCCGCATCCTGGTCGCTGGCCTTCGACGCCTTGGCCGAACACGACCCAGCCGCACAGCAACTACTCACCCTGCTCGCTTGGCTGGCCCCAGAACCAGTTCCCCTCACCCTGATCACCGACCACCCCGACGTGCTGCCCCAACCACTGGCGTCGGTTGCGGAAGACCCGTTGGCGATCACCGACACAGTGCGCGGATTGCGCCACCGCGCTCTGGCACGGGTGACAACCGACAGCCTGCACCTGCACCGCATCCCCGCCGCATTGCTCCGAGCTACAGCAGCTAAGTCGCAATGGGCGGCCACAGCCCTCGACTTGGCGCTCCGCAACGCTGCGGACGATGCGTGGAACAACCCTGCGGTATGGCCACGCTGGCGACAACTACTGCCCCACGTGCTCGCGGTCACTGCCCCTGACCGCGAACACCTGCTGACAGACCAACACGACGGCTTGGCAATAGTCCTCAACCGTTGCTCCACTTACCTGTCCGTCAGCGGACAACCTCGCCAGGCACTCCCAAATGCCCGACGGGCATACCAGATCGCCCGCGAACATTACGGAGAAGACGACCTCACAACCCTGGCTTTCACCAACAACCTCGCTATCCAACTGCGGGCTTTGGGCGAACACCAAGCCGCACGCGAGTTGGACGAAGACTCCCTGGCTCGATGCCGCCGTCTCCTCGGCGACGACCACCCCGAAACCCTCGGATCCGCGAATAACCTCGCCATCGATCTTGGAGAGTTGGGCGAACACCAAGCCGCCCGCGAACTGAACGAAGACACACTCGCCCGGCGCCGCCGCACCCTCGGCATCGACCACCCCGAAACCCTCAGATCCGCCAGCAACCTCGCCATCAGCCTACGAAGGTCGGGCGAACACCAAGCCGCCCGCAAGTTGGACGAGGACACACTTACCCGTCGCCGCCGCACCCTCGGCGAGGATCATCCTGAAACTGTGCGATCCGCCAAAAACCTCATAGTCCACCTTCGCGAACTCGGAGAGGACAGCCAAGCCGACGACCTCCAAGCCTGGATCGACCGCCGAACCACCCCTGACCAGCCCGAACGCTCGAGTTGAAATTCTTTCCCCGCCCGTGTCGAATCCGGGGGTCGCTGTTCGACGCAGTGGTGAAGGCAGCACCGACCAGCTTGAAGGAGACCCCGCGATGCGCTCGCTCATCGTCACCGAGTTCCTGTCCCTCGACGGTGTCGTCGACTCCCCCGGCGGCGGTGAGCACCCGCACGCCGGTTGGACGTTCAAGGACGTCGAGTTCGACATGGCCGCCTACGAGCTGAAGGGCCGGGAGCAGCAGGAAGCTGGGGCGATGCTGATCGGGCGGGTCAGCTACGACGAGTTCGCGCCCGTGTGGCCGACGATGGAGGAGTTCGCGGAGTACAACGCGATGCCGAAGTACGTCGTGTCATCCACTCTCACCGACCCGGAGTGGAACAACACCACCGTGTTGCGGTCGCTCGACGAGGTCGCGGAGCTCAAGAAGGGTGAGGGCGGCCCGATCCTGGTGCACGGCAGCCCGACGCTCGCGCAGGGACTCGCCGCTGCGGGCCTGGTGGACCGGTACCACTTCCTGACGTTCCCGGTCGTCCTCGGCAGCGGCAAGAAGCTGTTCGCCGCGGACGGGGCCGACAAGCGGAAGCTCAAGCTGGTCGAGCACGCCACCTACCCCAACGGCATCCAGATGGCCGTGTGGGACGTCGTGGGCTGAGCGCAACGTGGGCCCGCGCCCAATCGCGGGCCCACGAAGGGCTCAGGCGGTGTCGGTCAGGGGCCGGTCGACCCACGACATCAGGTTGCGCAGCTTCCGCCCGACCTCCTCGATCGGGTGCTGTTCGCCCTCGGCCTGCAACTTCCGGTAGCCGTTGCGACCGGCCTCGTCCTCGGCCACCCACTCCGCGGCGAACGTCCCGTCCTGGATCTCGCCCAGGATCTTCTTCATCTCCTCCTTGACCGCCGCGTTCACCACGCGCGGCCCACGGGTCAGGTCGCCGTACTCGGCCGTGTCGGAGATGGAGTACCGCATCCGCGCGATCCCACCCTCGTACATCAGGTCCACGATCAGCTTCAGCTCGTGCAGCACCTCGAAGTACGCGATCTCCGGCGCGTAACCGGCCTCGGTCAGCACCTCGAAACCGGTCTGCACCAACGCCGTCGTCCCGCCCGCGAGCACGGCCTGCTCGCCGAACAGGTCGGTCTCGGTCTCCTCGGTGAACGTCGTCTTGATCACGCCCGCACGAGCCGCGCCGATCCCGGCGGCGTACGACAGCGCCAACGCCTGCGCGCCACCGGTCGCGTCCTGGTGCACCGCGATCAGCGCCGGAACCCCCTTGCCGTCCACGAACTGGCGACGCACCAGGTGTCCGGGCCCCTTCGGGGCGACCATCGCGACGTCCACACCGGACGGAGCCTCGATCAGGCCGTACCGGATGTTGAACCCGTGCCCGAAGAAGATCGCGTCGCCGTCCTTCAGGTTCGGCGCGATGTCCTGGGCGTAGACGTGCCGCTGCGCGGTGTCCGGCGCCAGGATCATGATCAGATCGGCCTCCGCGGACGCCTCCGCCGGGGTCACCACGCGGAGCCCCTGCTCCTCGGCCTTGGCCCGCGACTTCGACCCCTCCGGCAGGCCGACGACCACGTCGACACCGGAGTCGCGCAAGCTCAACGCGTGCGCGTGGCCCTGGCTGCCGTAGCCGATCACGGCGACCTTGCGACCCTGGACGATGCTCAGGTCCGCATCGTCGTCGTAGAAGATCTCGACGCTCATGGTTCCTTCCCCGCCAACGGAAATCAGTCGGCGTCGACCATACGGCAGACTCCACGGGCATGATCGACGCCTACGCGAAGACCTCCCTGCACGACGACCTGCGCGAAGTCCGCGAAGTGGTGGTCGCGAAGCTCGACGGGCTCTCCGAGTACGACGTGCGCCGCCCGCTGACCGCCACCGGCACGAACCTGCTCGGCCTGGTCAAGCATCTCACCCTCACCGAGGCCCGCTACTTCGGCGACGTCTTCGACCGGCCGTTCCCCGAGCCCCTCCCCCGCTGGGACGACCTCGCGCGGCGCGGCGAGGACCTGTGGACCACCGAGCACGAGTCCCGCGCCGAGATCGTCGACCGGTACCGGCGAGCGGCAACCCACGCCGACGCGACCATCACCGCCCTCGCCATCGACGCCCCCGGTCACGTGCCGTGGTGGCCACGCCCGAACGTGACGCTGTTCGGCGTCCTGGTGCACGTGCTCACCGAGACGAGCAGGCACGCCGGTCACGCCGACATCCTCCGCGAGGGCTTCGACGGGGCCGACCAGGGCAAGGGCGCGGAGTTCTGGGAGGACCGCCGAGCGAAGATCGAGCGAGCCGCCCGAGCCGCCGATCACTCCGCGTAGGGACACCCAGGCGCGAACGTCCCCAGGCGGCTGATCTCGTACCCGTCCGGGTACCCCTTCACCTGACGACCGTCACGGGCGTACCGGGGCTTCCGACGCGGCGGCAGCAGCCGGACCACCCGACCCCGCAGCCGCATCCCCGCCCGCACCGAAGCACGCACGAACGCGGGCGGCTCGGCGTACCCGAACGTCTCCCGCAGGTGGTCGTCCAGCAGGCAGATCGTCGCCAGGCGCATCACCCCGAGCGACCGGCCGGGATACCACCCCGCCATCAGGTCCAGGGTCGCGTCCGAGACGTCCCGCCCACCCTGGTCGAACGCGAAGTGCTCGCGCTCGTAGTCCACCAGCAGGCGCTCGAACCCCTCGAACGTCTCCGGAACGCCCTTGAGCCCCATCCGCCGCCCGACCTCCCGGTAGTAGCGGACGGCGGCCCGCACCTCGTGCGGCGAGTGCGGCCGCCACCCGTAGTCGTCCATCCACCGCTTGGGCACGACGACGAACGTGGCCAGCACGTACCGGAAGTCGTCGTCGGAGATGGCGTACCGCCGGTGCATCCGGTTCATCCGACTGATGGCGGTCCGCCCCTCGGCGGAGTCGAACCCGTGCTCCAGCACGGCTTCCAGGATCAGCACGGTGTCGTCGTAGCGCTTCTGCGTCCGCTTGGTCAGCTCGCCGGTCTTCGCGAGCAGGCCGCCGATGCTGGGCACCGCGTACGTCCGGTACAGCGCGAAGCTCAACGACTGGGTCATGTCCCAGGGGAACTCGTAGAGGCAGCTGATCCGGTAGATCTCGGCGTGGTCGACCTCCGGATCGAGGCGTTCGATCCGCTCCAGCCACCTGCGTCGGTTCATCGCGTCACCGACCTCCGTCACCGCCGAGCGTACGCGGCGGGCGCTACCGCGGGAACGTGCTGACGTCGATGACGAACCGGTAGCGCACGTCGCCCTTCTCCAACCGGTCGAGCGCCGCGCCGACCTCATCGGCGGCGATGGTCTCGATCTGCGCGGTGATGCCGTGGGCCGCGCAGAAGTCGAGCATCTCCTGCGTGTCGCGGATGCTGCCGTTCTTCGTCGACGTCAACACCTGCCGGGCCGCCAGCAGCACGCCGAGCACGGGCTCCGGCTGCCCCGTCACCCCGGCGAGCACGAGCACGCCGTCCTTGCGCAGCAACGAGAGGTACTGGTTGAGGCCCGCCGCCGCCGACACGGTGTTGATGATCAGGTCGAACGTGCCCGCGAGGTCGGTGAACGTCGCCGGGTCCGCCGTGGCGGCGTAGTGGTCCGCGCCGAACCGCAGCCCGTCGTCCTGCTTGGACAGCGTCTGGCTCAGCACGGTCACCTCCGCGCCGAGCCCGTGCGCCAGCCGCACGCCCAGGTGCCCGAGCCCGCCCATCCCGACGATCGCGACCTTGCGGCCGGGACCGGCCTTCCAGTGCTTCAACGGGGAGTACATGGTGATGCCCGCGCACAGCAGCGGCGCGGCGGCGTCGAGCGCGAGACCGTCCGGGATGCGCACCACGTAGTGCTCGTCGACCACGATGTGGGTGCTGTACCCGCCGTAGGTCACCTCACCGGAGTAGTCGAGGTGGCCGTACGTGATCACCTCGCCCTTCGTGCAGTACTGCTCCTCGCCGTCGAGGCAGTTCGGGCACTCGCGGCACGAGTCCACGTAGCAGCCGACGCCCACCCGGTCGCCCACGGCGTGCCGGGTCACCTCGGAGCCGACCTCGGCGACGACGCCGGTGATCTCGTGGCCCGGCACCATCGGGAACAGGCCCTCCATCCAGTGGTTGCGCAGCAGGGCGATGTCGGTGTGGCAGATGCCGGTGTAGGCGATGGCGATCAGCACGTCGTGCGGCCCGACATCGCGACGCGTCACGGTGGTGAACTCCAGCGGCGCGTCCGGACCGGAGGCCGAGAGCGCGGGAACGGTCAGGGACATGGTGGACTCCTCGGCGTGGTGTCGTTCTTGGTGCCACCAACACCACCACGGTCGTGAGCACCGCGCGTGCGCCCGCTGTTCCTGCTACTCGCAGGGTCACCCGGTGCCGGCGCGGACCGGCTATAACGGAACGATGAGCTCTCCGCTGGGTGACTTCCTGGTCTCGCGCCGGGCGGCGATCGACCCCGCCACGACGGTGCTCCCGCCCACGCACACCCCGCGGCGCGTGCCGGGCCTGCGGCGCGAGGAGGTCGCCTCGCTGGCGGGCGTGAGCGTGGCGTACTACATCAAGCTGGAGCAGGGCCGGATCGGCCAGGTGTCCGAGGAGGTCCTGGCAGCCGTCGAACGAGCACTGCAACTCGACGACCTCGAAGGCAGGCACCTGCGCGCCCTGGTAGCCGCCGCGGCCCGCCCCGACCGCACACCCACCCCCATCCCCGACGTCGTCCGCCCGGAACTCGCCACCATGATGCGAGCACTCGGCACAGCCCCCGCGATGGTCTACAACGACACCTTCGACGTCCTCGCGGTCAACAGCGTCGCCGCGGCCCTGCTCGACGACTTCGAGGCGTTGCCCATCCCCGAACGCAACCTGGCCCGCTGGACGTTCCTCAACCCGCGTTCCAAGGAGGTCTACGCCGACTGGGACGAGATCGCCCGCCAGGTAGCGGCCGCGGTCCGCCACCGAGCAGCCCGAACCGGCCCGGACCCCGTGCTGGCACAACTCATCGGCGAGATCACTATGGCCTCCCCCGACTTCGCCCGCTTCTGGGCCGACCACCACCTCTACGAGCACTCGCACGGCGTGAAACGCTTCCGCAACGACCTCGTAGGCGAACTCCACCTCCGCTACGAAACCCTGTCCCTCCCCGCAGACGGCGGCCAGGAACTGGTCATCTACAGCGCCGCCCCGAACAGCCCGGACGAGGAAAAACTCCGCCTCCTCGCCAGCTGGGTGACCGGCACCCCGACCACGACGGCCGCGCGTTCCGACGTGCTGCCGGGCTGACTCGCCTCATCGACGACAGGCCGCTCTTCAGGCCGCGAGCGCCGGTTCCACCAGCCTCGCGGCGATCAAGGCCGAGGTCAGCCTCGAAGCTTCCGCCAATCCCAGCGCCTCCAGTCCGTCGCACACCGCTGACACCACCGCGTGGAAGGTCAAGGCCTGCCGCGGGTCGACGAAGCGGACCACTGTCTCCTCCGGCACGGACCACGCGCGCAACGCTCCCGCGGCGTCACCGCGCGCGGCCAGTCGAGCACCTTCACCGATCGACGGGATCGCGGGATCCAGGTGGACGAGGTACTCGACCGAGCGCCCGATCGGTTGACACTGGAGCTTGTCGAGCTTGCCGACGGTGCGCACGGATGACATCGGCAAGGGCGAGTAGATCATCGGCGAGGCCAGCGCCTCGTCCCCGTCGAACAGGTCGGCGCCCTCGGCGAATACGGAGGACGCCTCTGTCGCCGCGAGCAAGGACGGGAGGAACATCCCGGCGAACCCGCGCATGGACCGGTCGACTTGGTCCAGCAGGAGGGCCGCTCGCTGCGAAGCGGGGGGATGACTCACGCCTCGACGCACGAACAGGGCCTGTTCGGCCGAGTGCACCGCCACCATGGCCACCAGCCCACCGAGCAGTGCCAGCAAAGCGGCGGGTTTGGCGGCTTCGGTGCCTTCGAACTCCACCTCGTTCATCCGCGTGACGACGAAGTGGGCCATCAGGTCGGCGGCGAGTTCGCGTCGCTGGTCGTCGGAGCACACGGGCAGGTGCTCACCGGGGAAGAACCCGCTGGGAGCCGAGTCGTGCCCCAGCACGTGGTGAGCCAGTTCGTGGCCGACCACGAACCGAGCGGACTGCAGGAAGACGCGGGTGGCCGTCACCCCTGCTTCCTCCGGGATCCTCAGCCCGAGGTTAGCCGCCAAGCCGTAGACCCTCTGGTTGACGTTGTAGTAGCGCAGCACGCTCGCGAGAACCGGAACGTCGACGCCCGCGGCTCCCATGCGCGCCGCCGTGAACGCCCCCCACATCCTCCGCAGCCGCCCGCCCGACGCGAGCTTGTCCATCGCGACCCCCACCGACCGGCTGTACATCATGCACAGGCTCAGGATCGTGCCGGACACGACCACGAGACCCGATCCGTCCGCGAACGGCACCATCTCCGCGGACATCTCCTCGCGCATCGTCCCCACGACGCGGACCGTGTCCAGCCTTGCCGGATCGGCACCACCATCGGCCAGCGCGGCGATCAACTCCTCGGTCAGGTTGCCCAGGAAGCCCTCGAACGGGCTCACCGACTTCTGCCCCCATTCGGTCTGCCCGTACTCGCCCAGCGCGGCGGCGAGTTCGGCGAGCCCGTTCTGGTCGTTCAGGGCGGTCAGACCATCCCGGATGTCGTCGTTCGTCCGCTCCCAGTCGGGTTCGAGCCTGCGCGCACGCCGATCGGCCATGAACTCGCCGGTCACGACACGTCTCCACGGTCCCGGTGCGCTTCGTGCACGGCGGCGCCGAAGTCGCGCGGTGGGGAGCCGTTCGCCCGTGAGTCGTCGACCACGACGCGCAGATGAGCGGCCAGCACCTCGGGTGTGCAGTCCTCCGCTCTCAGGACGCCGATCTGGCGGTGCACCAGCTCACGGGGCACGTCCACCTCCCCGACGAGCACGGGCAGGATGTACCGATCCCCGATCTCCACCGCCCGCATGACGGCGTGGGAGAAGACGTCCCGAGGCTCGGGCTCCGCCAGGTACTTGGCGGAGATGAACGGCACGAAGTGCAGCGCGAGCTGCCCGTAGACCTTCCGCCGCTCGACGACGAAGTTGCGCCCCCACCAGGCGTTGTCCATGTCGCGCTCGTAGAAGACCTTCAACGCCAACGCTTTCGCGGCCGCCACGGTCCGCTCGACGTAGTCGACCTGCTCCTCGGCGAACGACACGGCGATGTCGTAGGCGTCGCTCAACGGCATCGCCTTCGAGCGCACGAGCAGCAGGGCCAATGCCGCCGCGACACGGGGGTCCCAGTCGTCCTCCACCAGTACGCGGCCGACGGTGTCCGGGTCGACCAGCTGGTCACGGCCCGCGGACTCGAGCCAGATGCGGTAGGTGTCGGTGTTCCGGACCCATCTCCACAGCTGCCCGCTCTTGTTGTCCAGCCACGACCGGGCGAACCGGCCGAACCTGGCGCGATCGGCGGGCGACACCCCGAGCCCGGATCCCTGCAGGTCGAGTCCGACGATCTCGTACAACTCGTCGTCGGACAGTCCGGCCAAGTCCTCCACGAAATCATCCACGGCGCACGTCCGGTCCCCTCAGGCTGCGCTGGACCGGAGACGCCGCCGTGACGGCGTGGACGACCCGCGACGTCTCCATTCGCTCGACCACCGCTGTCCCCGCACGCGGTTGCCAACGCCGTCGCTCGCAAGGCAGGCAGGTCCGCGTCAACCTCCCCGCGCAGGCGTACGCCCGCTCAACCAGGGTCCTCAGCTCGTCCTGCGCCACGATGACCATGTCGCGCGGAGCCCGGATCCGTTACCGGTGCGTTTGGTCGATGTGGTCGACGACCTTCTGTCACAAGCGGTCGAAGAACTCGTCGAACGACAGGAGTTCCTCGGAATCGGTGGTCCCCAGGAGAGCGAAGTCGGCGAACTTCAGCTTCGCCCGCAGGGATCGCGCATCCCATTCCGCGGTCGCCCACCCGTTGAACCCGTTTCCGGTGATCTGCGGCGATCCGACGCTCAAGACCAACCTGTCACCGGCGAAACGACCATCGATCCCGACTCGCAGGCCGTACACCTGTGTGCCGTGCGTTTCGACGCGCACATCGACCTCCGTGTCCGACGTGCGCACGTGACACGCGTACCCGTACGGCCCCAACTCGCCTGCGACCTGCGTGAACCGTTCGCCGACCAGCTTCAGGGCCGCTTCCAGGGTGCCGATCGGATCGAAGGTCATCGGGGGGATGCTCGGCAACCGGACCCGGAGCGCTTCCCGTGCGGGTTCCGGGGCGAGAACTCGATCCGCGGTGTGCCTCGCGAGTTCCTCCACCGTGTGGTCCTCCGCCGTCAAGAACGCGATGGAGGAGCGCAGCAGGTGCTCAGGCACGTGGACGCCACCCACGACGATCGGCAGGAAGTACGAGTCGTCCATCCGCTCGATCGCCTTGGGAAGCGCGGCGGTGAACTCGTCCATCGGGTAAGGCGTGCTGAGGTACTCCGCCGAGAGGAACGGCACCACGTAACGGGTCTGTTCCCCGTAGACCCGCCGGAACTCCTGGATGAAGTCGCGGCCCCACATCTGCACGAGGACGTTCCGGTCGTAGAAGACGCGCAAGCCCAGGTCCTCGCACGCCCTGACGTAACTCTCCACGAGGGACCGTTGCGCACCGGCGAACGAGACCGCGATGTCGTAGAGGTGGGTGCCGTCCGCCATCGGCGCATCCTACGACCGCCCCGCGCGTGACCGCTCACCCCAGCACCAGGGACACGCCCAGCGCGGTCATGATCGCGGCGATCGAGCCGTCCATGAAGCGCCACGCCGCCGGGCGGGACAGCAGGGGGGCGAGTGTGCGGGCGCCGAAGCCCAGGCCGGTGAACCAGACGGTGCTCGCCAGTGCCGCTCCCGCGCCGAACACCCACGGGTTCGGGTCCTGGTGGGAGACGGTGCCCATCAGCAGCACCGTGTCCAGGTAGACGTGCGGGTTGAGGAACGTCATCGCCAGGCAGGCCAGCAGGGTCGCGCGCAGGGTGGCCGGTGGGAGGTCCAGCGGGGTGAGGGTGCTCGGGCGGAACGCGCGGCGGGCCGCCAGGAGGGCGTAGCCGAGGAGGAACGCGGCGCCGCCCCAGCGGATCGCCGTCAACGCCGCGGGCGCGTTCGTCACGACCGCGCCGAGGCCCGCGATGCCCGCGGCCGACAGCGCGAAGTCCGCCGCCAGGCACGTGAGCACCACCGGCAGCACGTGTTCGCGGCGCAGGCCTTGGCGCAGCACGAAGGCGTTCTGCGCGCCGATGGCGACGATGAGGGCGAAGCAGAAGCCGAAACCGGCGAGAGCGGAAGCCATGCGTGGACCGTAAGTGGATCACCCACCGCACTCCAGCTAAAGATTCTTCAGCACCGTTAGAGTGGCTTATGTCCCTCGACCCGGTGCAGCTCGCGACCTTCCAGGCCGTCGTCGACCACGGCAGCTTCGACGCGGCCGCACGAGTCCTGCACGTGACGCCGTCCGCGGTGAGCCAGCGCATCAAAGCCCTCGAACAGGTCGTCGGCCAGGTGCTGGTCCGACGCACCCGTCCGTGCGAGCCGACCGACGCGGGCAGGCCGCTGGTCCGGCTCGGCGGCCAGGTGGCGCTGCTCGAACGCGAGGCGCTCGCCGACGCCCGCGGCGCACTGAGCGGACGAGCCCGCGTGGCCGTCGTCGTCAACGCCGACTCGCTCGAAGGCTGGTTCCTGCCTGTCCTCACCGACCTCCCCGACGTGCAGTTCGAACTCCACACCGACGACGAGGGCCACACCGCCGAACTGCTGCGCGCCGGAGCCGTGATGGCGGCGGTCACCTCCGAACGGGTCGCCGTCCAGGGCTGCCGGGTCACGCGCCTGGGCGCGATGCGCTACCTCGCCGTCGCCACTCCGACCTTCCACGCCCGCTGGTTCGCCGACCGCACCCCGGCGGACGCCTTCGCCGCGGCACCGGTGATCTGCTTCAACCGCAAGGACGTCCTCCAACGCCGCTTCACCCGCGCGACCACCCACCGCGACGTGGACCCACCCACGCACTTCGTGCCCGCCGCGGCGAGCTTCGTCGAGGCCATCCGCCTCGGTCTCGGCTGGGGCCTGGTCCCGGAGGGCATCGCCGGACCCGAGATCGCCGACGGCCGCCTGATCAACCTCACCCCCGACCGCCACCTCGACGTGCCGCTGTTCTGGCAGTACTGGCGCTTGGAGTCGACGGTGCTGTCGGCGTTGACCGCGGCGGTCCAACGGATCGCCGCGGTCGCCCTTCGCCAGCCTTCCCGGAACTAGTTTCGGTCAACACTGAAACAATAGAACTAACAAGAACTACGCCGCGGTCTCACCGATGGCCTGGTCCAGGATCTCCAAGCCCAGCGACAGTTCCTCCTCCGTCGCCGTCAACGGCGGGGCGATGCGGAACACGCCTCCCATGCCCGGCAGCTGGACGATGTTCATGTGCAGCCCCAGTTCCAGGCAGCGGCGGGTGACGGCCGCACCGAGGGCGTCCGAGGTCTCCTTGGTCTCGCGGTCCACCACCAGTTCCAACCCCGCGAGCAACCCACGACCCCGGACGTCGCCGACGACGTGGTGGCGGTCGGCGATCGACTCCAACCCCTTGCGCAGGAACGAACCCAGGTGCTGGGCACGCTCGTCGAGCCGGTCGCGGTGCAGCACGTCGAGCACCGTGTTCCCGACCGCGGCGACCAGCGGGTCGGACACGTGCGTGGTGAAGAACAGGAAGCCGCGGTCGTGCGCCTCCTGCTCGATCTCCGCACTGGTCACCACCGCCGCCAACGGCAGGCCCGCGCCGAGCGTCTTCGACAGCGTCAGGATGTCCGGCACGATCCCGTCGCGCTCGAACGCGTACCACGTCCCCGTGCGGCACAGGCCGGTCTGGGCCTCGTCGAGGATCAGCAGCATCCCGCGTTCGCGGCACTTCTCCAGCAGCGCGGCGAAGTAGCCCGGCGGCGGCTCCAGGACCCCGCCCGACGACAGGATCGGTTCCACGAGGCACGCGGCGAGGCTGCCGACGGACTGGGCGTCCACCAGGTCGAAGCCGAAGTCCAGCTGCCGCCGCCAGTCGAACGAGCCGTCGGGGTGGGTGAAGTCCGGTCGATAGGTGTTCGGGGCGGGGAGGGCGAGGTTGCCGGGCGCGGCCGGGCCGTAGCCCTTGCGGCCCGCGCTGTAGGTCGCGCTCGCCGCGCCCTGCGTCATGCCGTGCCACGACCGCGCGAACGACACGATCTCGTGCTTGCCGGTGACGAGCTTCGCCATCCGGATCGCCGCCTCGTTCGACTCGGCCCCGGTGGTCAGCAGCAGCGCCTTCTCCAACGGCGCGGGCAGCGTCTCGGCCAGCCGCCGAGCCAGGTCCACGACCGGGCGGCTCAGCATCCCGCTGAACAGGTGGTCCAGCGACCCGATCTGCCGTCGCACGGTCTCCACGATCTCCGGGTGCGAGTGCCCGAGGATCGCGCTCATCTGCCCGGACGTGAAGTCGAGGAGGCGACGGCCGTCCTCGGTGTGCAGGAAGCTGCCGGACGCCCGGTCGATGATCTCGGGGGTGAACTCGCCGCCGTAGCGGACGAGGTGCCGTCGGGCGTCGGCCCAGAAGTCGGTGGAGGTCGGTGCGGTGCTCGGTGCGGCCATGCCCTCGACGCTAGGACCGCCCGAGCGACGCGTCCATCTCACGATTCCGACTGTGCTGTTCGACGGAACCGCACAACAATGGCCTCATGCTCAACCCCTACCGGCTGCGGCTGCTGAGCCAGCTCGACATCCTCGGCACGGTCCGCGCGGTCGCCGAGGCGGCCAACCTGAGCGCGTCCACCGTGTCCCAGCAGCTCGCCGTCCTGGAGACCGAGACGCGCACCTCACTGCTGGAACGCACCGGCCGCCGGGTCCGGCTCACGCCCGCCGGTCTGATCCTGGCGCGGCGGGCCAGGGCGATCCTCGACCACATCGACTCCGTCGAAGCGGAGCTGCGCAGCCTCGGCGACGAGCCGACCGGTCTGGTGCGGGTGGGCGCGTTCCAGAGCGCGATCCACACCCTGGCCGTCCCGGCGGTGGTCGAACTGGCCCGCACCCACCCGCACGTCGACGTCGAACTCCTGGAACTGGAGCCGCACGACAGCATCCCGGCCCTCCGCGTCGGCGACGCGGACCTGATCATCAGCACGCCCGACTTCGTCGAACTGCCGCTGGGCCCGGACATCGACGTCGTGCCGCTGGCCACCGACTCGATCGTGCTCGTCGTGCCCGCGGACCAGGCGGGCCGCGGCCCGACCGACCTGGCCGCCCACGCGGGCGACTCCTGGGCGTTCGACATCCCCCAGTCCTACATGGCCAACCTGACGACCCGCCTGTGCCGCCAGGCGGGGTTCGAGCCCAAGGTCGCCTGCCGGTTCAGCAACTACCTGATGACGTTGCAGCACGTCGAGGCCGGACTGTCGGTCGCGCTGCTGCCCGCACTCGCCGTCGACCCGCGCTACCGCGTCGCCACCCGCGAACTCTCCCCCGCCATCACCCGCACCATCACCGCGATGACCCGTCGGGGAGCCCGCCCACGCGCCGCGGTCAACCTGGTCCTCGACACGATTCGCCGTCAGCCGGTGCCCGCGACGATCACAGGCACGGCGGCCGGTACCCGTGCACCTTCAGCCCGCGGAAGGTGATCTCGTTGGCCGTCTTGCCGACGAACACCAGACCACGCGCCTCGCGGATCGCCGAGTCGAACGAGTACGCGGGCGTCCCGAGTTCCGGCAGCGTGGTCCACGCCGAGGGCTTGAAGCTGAAGAACTTCGTCACCGTCCGCCCGTGGGTGGACGGCACCAGCGTCAGCCACTTGTCGCCACCGCTCCAGTGCGACGCCGGGCGCAGCTGCACGTACAGGTCCTCGGTCGCGCTGTAGGTCAGCCAGAACCCCGCGGACTTCGACAGGTCGGCCTGGGCCTCGAACTGGTTGCCCAGCCACACCACGACGACGTGCCACTCGGCGTTGAGGAACGACACCTTGGCCGCGTAGTCGTGCCCGCGGACCGGGACGAGCAGGCTGCCCTCCGCGGGCACCGTCGCCCCTTCCCCGCTGGCCAACCACTGCTGGAGCCGGTCGATCGACGGCGTCCGGCACTCACCGGACGCTCCGCGGTCCCGCTCGGCGACCGCGGTCCCCGGCACAACCCCGAGCAGCCCCACGACCGCCACCGAAATCGCCGCGACGAGCTTCCGCATCGACATCCACTCCCAGCCTCGTCCAAGCCGCCCGGAGGGATTGTCGACCAAGGACCACTCGGCGCGGTCGGTCGAAACCCGGATTCACTGGTATGGACCAATCCAGCGCGTACGCACCTTCGAACTCCACTCCGGCAGAGACCGATTACGCTCCGTCCCGACGGGGTGGGCAAGGCTGGGAGGGCCGCGGTGAGCGTGTTGGACGGGATTCTGGACGGCGTGCGGGAAGACCTCGCGCGACGACAGGCCGAGACCCCGCTGGCGGAACTGCAAGCCCGTGTCGCCGATCTGCCGCCGTGCCTGGACCCGCTCCCCCGCTTCCGCGAGCCGGGGGTGTCGATCATCGCCGAGGTCAAGCGCAAGAGCCCCAGCAAGGGCGCCTTGGCCGACATCCCGGACCCCGCGCACCTCGCGGCCGCGTACGCGGCGGGCGGCGCGGCCGCCATCAGCGTCCTGACCGAGGAGCGCCGCTTCGGCGGCACCCTCGCCGACCTCGACGCCGTGCGCGAGAACGTCACGCTCCCGGTGCTGCGCAAGGACTTCATCGTCACGCCGTACCAGCTGTGGGAGGCCCGCGCCCACGGCGCCGACCTGGCCCTGCTGATGGTCGTCTCCCTGGACGGCGGCCTGCTGGCCGACCTGCTGGGCCTGGCCCGCGACCTCGGCCTGACCCCGCTGGTCGAGGCCCACACGGCCGCCGAGGTCGACCGGGCCGCCGAGGTGGGCGCGGACCTCATCGGCATCAACGCCCGCGACCTCACCACCCTCCACGTCGACCGCGCGGTCTTCCGCGACCTCGCGCCCCTGATCCCGGCGGGCGCGGTCAAGGTCGCCGAGTCCGGCGTCTCCACCCCGGAGGACGTCGCCGAGTACCGCAAGTGGGGCGCGGACGTCGTCCTGGTCGGCGAGGCCCTGGTCCGCTCCGGCGACCCGCGCTCGTCGATCGAGAAGTTCCTGACCGCCTGACCTCGGCGGAACACACGGGTCCACTTCGGAGTTGACCACGACATGAGTCAACTCGTGGACCGCACGATCACCGCACTGCGCTCCGAGCACGACGTGCTCGCCGACCTCATCAGCGGCCTCACCGACGACCAGTTGGCCACCACCAGCGGCGCCTCGGAGTGGACCGTCGCCCAGGCCGTCTCCCACCTCGGCAGCGGCGCGGAGATCGGTCGCACACCGATCGCGCGGGCCGCCGGGGAGACCGTGGCGGTCGAGGACAACCAGACGATCTGGGCCCGCTGGGACGGGTCCACGCCCCGAGCGCAGGTCGAGGGCTTCCTGGAGCACAACGGCCGCTGGCTCGACACGGTCGAGGCCCTCACCCCCGAGCAGCGCTCGTCGCTGACCGTCGACCTCGGCTTCCTGCCGGAGCCGGTCCCGCTGGTGACCGCGTTGGGCATGCGCCTCAGCGAGGTCGCCAACCACTCGTGGGACGTGCGCGTGGCCTTCGACCCGGACGCCGGGGTGGCCGCCGACTCCGCCGCGGTGCTCGTCGACCTCCTGGCCGGTCCGGTGGGCTTCCTGCTGGGCTTCCTCGCGAAGCCCGCCGAACTCACGGGCCCGGTGTCCCTCGCGATCCCCGGAGGCGGGCTCGTGATCGACGACTCGGTCACCGTCGTGGACCACCTCGACTCGCCCTCGGCGACGTTCACCGGGCCGCCCGAGGCGCTGATCCGACTGATCAGCGGCCGTCTCAAGGCACCGCACGACACCGGGGTCACCGTCGAGGGAGCCGTCACGCTCGACGACCTGCGCCGGGTGTTCCCCGGCTTCTGACCGGACCGACCGGCTCAGCCGATCTCCGGGTGGCGCGACCTGATGTCGTCCTGCCACCCGGAGATCCGCGCTGTTCCGGCGGACCACCAGGTGGTCGGTCCGTTGTGGACCCGCGAAGCGGTGCCGGTCAGTCCTCGGCGGCAGGACTGTCGGGTGCGTAGAACTTCGTCGTGGCCTCCACGGCGGCAGCGACGTGCTCCGGGTCGCCCCCGCCTGCCAGGTGGGCCCGGCCCCAAGCCGCGGCGCTGCGCCGAGCGCACTCGCGGCCGTCGGGCGACTTCTCGAACGCCTCGTGGTCGGCGCCCTCCCCACCGGCCAGGAACCGGGCCAGCGCGAGCAGGGTCAGGTCCCAGCCGACACCACCGGCACCGGGCCCGTAGATCGGGAAGGACGGCTCCCCCACGACCGCCGCGTGGACCAGCTCGAACTCCGTGTCGCCGGTCGGGCCGGGGGTCAGCCGCACCTCCACCTCGCTGGTGCCGGGCCAGGCGTCGGCGTCCGGTCCGTAGAGCCAGGACACCTTGAGCAGCCGCGGCGGCTCGCAGCTCAGGACCTCGCCGTGCTCACCACCGTCCAACTCGAACGCCCCGCCGAGCCGCAGGTCACCGGCTACCGGCTTCAACCAGCGGCGCACCCGCTCGGGGTTGGTGATGGCGTCCCAGACGTCCTCGCACTCCGCGTCGTAGCGACGGCGCAGTTCCACCGTGTACGCCTCACCTGCGGCCACGCTGCCCTTGCCCATCGTCCGGCGCACGGCGGCCAACTCGTCCAGCACGTCTTTCATGTCGCGTCCTCCGGAGCGTGGATCTCGGCGTCGGCGACATTACCGGCTGCCAGTTATATAAGGCAACCTTGATGTCGTCGGGCTGGAAGCAGCGATCAACCGGAGCCGCCGGTGACCACCCCGTCCGGTCGGACGCTGATCACCGGCGTCCGAGTCGGTTGTTCTCGCCGCACGCGGTGTCCCGTTGACGCCAACTCCGGCTCGTCGAAGCACACGAGTGTCGTCCATCCGCGCGGCCGAACGGTGTAACCCCACACGTCGTCGAGATCCACCGGTGCCCCGGCGCTGGAGATTTCGGCTTCCTCGCCGACCACTCCCGATTCTCGCGCGCCTGGGCAGTCGAGGATCCGCACGAGGTCTCCGGGTTCGTACCGCGGCAGGGTCGCCGCCTGCTCGGGGCTCAGGGTGGCCCAGTCGAGGTGCGGGTGCAGGAAGGGCACGCCACCGTCCGAGAGCCTGCGACCCCACGCGGGCCCGACCGGGCTGTCGTGCCAGCCCGCGGGCGCGGTGTCCCGCAGCTTGGCAACGCAGTCGTCCACCGGACCGGTGGGCTCCAACGACAGGGTGAACTCGAGCAGCTCCTGGTCCTTGTAGTACACGCCGTCCTCCTGCACGTCGACCGCGCCGAACTCGGCGAGGGAGCGTGCGAGGTGCGCGGCGATCTCGCCACTGGCCTCGGCCCGTGCGCGGACCATGGTCCGGAAGAAGATGCGGCGATAGCGGGGAAGGTCGGACATGCGGCTACTGTCGTTCGCTTCGCCGCCATGGTCAAGACGATTCCGCCGCGGCGTGAGACCCTGGTGGCGGAACCGTCGGCCAGGACCGGTTCGCCACCAGGGTCTTCCGTGCGGAGTCCGGAGTGGACCGTCAGGCGGCCACCGGCGCGAGCAGCCAGTGCTGCTTGGCCCCGCCCCAGCAGTCCCACACCATCGCCGGTGCGGGGTTGTCGAGGCCGCTGCCCGCGATGTCCAGGCACCGGTCGATGAACCTGTTCCTGATCTCGTAGTACCCGTTGCCCGCGTTCACGAACCGCCAGTGCTGCTTGCTGCCGCCCCAGCAAGCCCACTGCATGGCGGGTGCCCCCAGGTCGCCGCCCGGTCCGGCGATGTCGAGGCACCGCTGGCTGTTGAGCGGGTGGATCTCGTAGAACCCGCCGCCCACGGGGAAGAGCCGCCACTTCTGGTTGGCACCGCCCCAGCAGTTGTAGACGTCGACCGGGACCCCGTCGCCGTTCCCCGCGCCCCGCACGTCCAGGCACCTGCCGGTGAGCTGGGACCTGATCTCGTAGTACTGGTCGTCGAAAGCCGTCACCGGCCCGTCCGGTGAAGCACTGGCCGGGGCCAGGCCCAGCGACAACGTCGCCAGGACCAACGCGAAAACGCCGAGACAACGCCGAAACCTCATGTCGTCCTCTCTCTGCTGTGCCGGTCATCCTGCGTTTCGATCATGCCGACGCCGCGGTCACGGGGTAAGCGCCCAATCCCACCCACGGGTCCGTGGGTGAAGTTGCCTACGTCGGATGCGGCCGTGCAGCCGTCCGGGCGAGTGCGGACGGGGTGATCACGCACCAGACTTGGCTTCGTGCGGTCGATCGGCTTGTCGGACACCGGTGCTCGGAACCTTGTGGTGGCGGAGATCCTGGGGGCGCAGATCGCGTGGTGGCAGCTCGGTTTCGCGCTTCGGCGGGCGGTGCTGCGGGCGGCCCGGCGGGGAACGCGCTTTCCGGAACCGGACGTGTGGCACGTGGCCGTCGCCTGGGCCGGGCAGTGGCTGGCGGCGCCGCGCTGGTGGCGGCTGCTCCGCGGCGTCGGCGCGACCGTGCTCGCCATGGTGTGCTTCGCGGCGCTGACCAGCGGACTGGCCGGTGTCGACGAACTGGTGGCGCTGAGCGGCGCGGTGACCGCAGGCGTCCCGTTGGCCGCGGGCTGGGCCTGGCGTGAGGCAAGGCGAGCCCGGTCGCTCGTCCGACTGGCGGCGGACCCGCCTCCGGAACGGGCGTCGTCCCGGAGCGTGGCGGTCCGAGCCCTGATCACGCTGTTCACCGCCGGAGCGGCCGCCACGACGCTGCTCGTCGCCAACGCCCACGAGCGCTCGTCCTGGCCCGAGTGCCCGTCGTTCACCATCGACGCGGCGGTGCGCGACTGGTGGGCGCGCGACCGGTTGGGGTGCCCGACCGGGGACACCCTGGTCGGCGTGGCCGGCCTGCGCTACACGCCGTGGACCTCGGCGGAGCGGTTCACCGGACGCGCGCTGGCCGACGTCGTCTACCTCGCGCCGAGCGGTCCCCTCATGCTGCCGAGGGACATCTTCCTCGTGTGGGCCACCGCGGGTGGGCCGTCCGGCCTGCTGGGCCAGCCGGTCGACGCCGTCCGGAACGACCTCGTCTCCTTCGTGAACTTCCGCGGCGGCTCCGTCGTGGCGAACGCCGAGGGGACCCCGACGCTCCACATCGGACAGTCGCAGTCCGCTTCCCGCGCACCGGACAGCGCGTGCGCGCCGCACGACCGGCCCTGCGTCACCGCCGCGTTCGCCGACGCGGACGGCATCCACCTCGCCTGGCAGTTCGGGACCGCGGACGCGTTCAACGTGGCGTGGTGGCCGCGCGGGGAGCCGGAACTCGCGGCGGCGCGCGAGGTGGCGGGGTACGAGGTCACCCTGCCCGACCTCCGGCCGTCGACGGAGTACGTGCTGGAGGTCGCGGCCTGCCGCAAGCAGTTCTTGCGCCGCTCGCTGTGCACGTGGCAGTCCCCTCCGGTGACGGTCCGAGTCGGGTAGATGTCCGCGGAGAGGTTGAGACATCCGGCGCCGATGCTGCTGGTGCTGGCCCTGCGCTGGCTCGCGTTCGGCTGGATGCTGGTGGTGGCGCTGATCGGCGGGCAGGTCCAGCGGCCGGTGGAAGCGGGCGTCGCCCTGCTCGTCACGGGCTGCTGGACCGCGTGGCTCACGTTGGCGGCCGTGCGGCGGATGGGGTCCGTGCTCGCCGTGGACCTCGGGGTGGCCATCGCGCTGGTCGTGGCGAACGGCCACGTGCACCCCCCTGGCGCGATGCTGACCGATCACCCCACGTTCATGGGGGCCTACCCCACCGCGGCGGTCGCGGCGTGCGGGGTCGTCCACCGCGTCCGGGGCGGGGCGACCGCCGGTCTGCTGCTCGGCCTCACGTTGCCGTTCGCCTACGCCGCCAACGAGGTCGACGTGGCGCGCCTGTCCTTCCTCCAGGTGCTGACCATGGTCGAGTGGGGGTTGTCCTACGTGCTGCTGGGCGGCGCGGTCGGGGTGGCCGCCGGGCAGCTCGACGGACTGCACCGGCAGGTCACCCGCACCGGCGAGCGGGCCGCGCAACTGGCCGAGCGGCAACGGCTCGTCGCCCGGATCCACGACGACGTGCTCCAGCACTTCGCCCGGCTCCGCGCCCGGATCGGGGAGCTGTCCGACGGGCCCGCGCTGGGAGCCGTCGCGGAGGGCATGGCCAGGCACGAGCGTTCACTGCGGGACCTGGCGCGTTCCGACCTCGACCTGTCACCGCCGGGTGACGTGTCGCTGCGCGACCGGCTGGCCGGGCTCGTCGAACGACACAAGGGGATACCGGTTCGGCTGGTGGCGAGCGGACCGGTCTGGCTGCCGGGGGACGCGGTGGACGAGATCGGGGCCGCCGCGGCGGAGTTGCTGACCAACGTCGTCAAGCACGCTCGGGCGCGGCAGGTCTGGCTCACCGTCCTGCACGACGACGGGCACGTCACGGTCAGCGTCCGCGACGACGGCATCGGCTTCCAGCCGGACGAGCGGACCGACGGCCTCGGCCTGCGGCTGTCGGTCCGCGCCAGGGTGGCGCGCCTGGACGGGCGGACCAGGATCCGCAGCCGTCCCGGCCGGGGCACCGAGGTGGAGCTGCGCATCCCGGTAGCGCTGGAGGTGCGCGGATGACCGCGGTGCGCGTGCTCGTGGCGGACGACCACCCGGTCATCAGGGACGGTGTCCGAACAGGGCTCGAGCGCGACGGCCGGGCGGTGGTCGTGGCCGAGGCGTCCGACACGCCGACCGCGTGCCACCTGGCCGAGCAGACCCGCCCCGACGTCGCACTGGTAGACCTGCGACTGGCTTCGGGCGGACACGGCGTCGACGTGATCCGGTACCTGCGCGAGCACCTGCCCGCCGTGCGGATCCTCGTGCTGTCCCAAGCCGGACCCGCCGAACTCGTGGCGGCGCTCCGCGCGGGCGCGCACGGCAGCGTCAGCAAGGCGGCCACCGCGGCCGAACTGGCGCAAGCCGTCGTGGACGTCCTCACCGGACCCGTGCTGCCCGCCGAACTGGCCGCGCACCTGATCGGCGCACTGCGGCAGGAAACCCGAGCGCTCACCGCTCGCGAACGGGAAGTGCTGCACTGCCTGGCGAAGGGCTACGACAACCGCGAGATCGCCGACGACCTGGGCATCACCGTGCGCACCGTCAACCGCCACCTGGAGAACATCCGCGAGAAGCTGGGCCACCGCCGCCGCTCGGAGTTGATCCGCATCGCCCGCAACCACGACGTGTGACCCCGAGACGGTGGCCCACGGCGATTTCGCTTCCGGTTGACGCGGACAACGGCTATTTGCCAATGGCGTGGAATAGTCGGCCGCTAGAGCGGGAAACGATTCGCGCGCCGCACGACCATTCAGCGCAACCCGGACAACCGCCTTGTGCCATTTGCAGCATTCGCCCGGCCTCCCGGTTATCCCTTCGTTGTGAAGGGACGCTACTTCATCGATTCAGCACGGTTCCGGCCCACTGCGCGTTGGGCATATGTTGTGCACCACAACATTCTCCGCCCGCCCTTCGAACAGTGCAGTCCGAAAGGAATGACGGATGCGTAGCAGGAGACTCGCCCTCCTCGCCGTGGGCACCGGCCTCGCCGTGACCATCACGGCGTGCGGGGCCAACAGTTCGCCCGAACCGACCACTCCCTCCCGCCCGTCCGGCAGCGCCGCCGGCAGCACGAAGGTCGGTGTCATCCTCCCGGAGACCACCACGTCCGCCCGCTGGGAAGGCTTCGACAAGCCGCTCCTCGCCGCCGCCCTCACGGCCGAGGGGTTGGACGCCGACATCCAGAACGCCCAGGGGGACAACCAGAAGTTCACCACCCTGGCCGACGGCATGATCAACGCGGGCGTCAAGGTCCTGATCATCGCCTCGACGGACTCCTCGGTGGGCGCGGCCGTGGCCGCCAAGGCCGAGGCGCAGGGCATCCCCGTGATCGACTACGACCGCCTCAACCTGGGCGGCTCGTCGAAGTACTACGTCTCGTTCGACAACGTGAAGGTCGGCCAACTCCAGGGCACCGCCCTCTCCACGGCGCTGAAGGACAAGAAGGGCGCCGAGGTCATCCAGATCGAAGGCGCCCCGACCGACAACAACGCCACCCAGTTCACCGAGGGCCAGGAGAAGGTCCTCAAGCCGCTCTACGCCTCCGGCGACCTGAAACTCGTCCAGGCCCAGCCGATCGAGAAGTGGGACCCGGTCATCGGCAGCACGGTCTTCGAGCAGATCTTCACCCGCAACGGCCAGAAGATCGACGGTGTCGTCGCCGCCAACGACGGCCTCGCGGGCGCGGTCATCACCGTCCTCAAGAAGTACAGCCTCAACGGCAAGGTGCCGGTCACCGGCCAGGACGCCACCCCCGACGGCCTCCAGGCCGTGCTGCGCGGCGACCAGTACATGACCGTCTTCAAGCCCGTGAAGCAGGAGGCCGAGGCGACCGCGAAACTGGCCGCGCTCCTGGCCAAGGGCGACACCGCCGGAGCCGACAAGATCGCCACCGCGGTCAGCAAGGACACCACCACCAACCGCGACGTGAAATCGGTGCTGCTGGACGCGCAGCTCATCACCAAGGACAAGGTCAAGTCCGTCATCGACGCGCAAGCCGTGAAAGCCTCGGACGTCTGCATTCCCGAACTCGCCGCGATCTGCACGGAACTCGGCATCAAATAGCCCCGGAAAACCTGCTCATTTCCCTGATCGCTCTATTCCTGGTGCGCTGGACCGCGCGCCAAAAACCTGCGGCGCTGGTCGGCGAACCCCATTTCGCCGACCAGCGCACGCTTGACGCCGCACCACGTTCGGGGTTCCGCGGTTCGCCGACCGACCGGCCAGCGCGGCCGACGTCGTCGTCGCGCGGGACCACCGCGATGTGCGGTCCGGTGGAAGGGACTGGCGACCGGTCCACGCCGGCCGACACAGCGCCCGCACCTGCGCTTCTGGGCGCATCGGCACCGGGTGGCGTACCGTTTCCGGTGTCCGAGCAGCATTTCTCGCTACGCGGAAGCCTTGTTCTCGGGTTCACCAGAGCCTGGCGACTACGCCTTTCTCGTGGCCTCCACCTCCAGGAGGTCCACAGATGCCTCGCATCCCCTCACCCGCGGCCGACCACGACCACGACCTCGTCGTCGTCGAGGCCGACGGTGACCTCGACATGACCCGCGCCCCCGACTTCGCCATCGACCTGGGCCTCGCCCTGTGCAAGAAGCCGCGGGCGGTGATCGCGGACCTGACCTCGGTGCGGTTGCTCTCCGCCGCCGGGCTCACCGCGCTGGACCGCGCGCACCACCACGCCGAGGCCGTGGGCAGCCGGTTGGCAGTGGTCGCCGCGCACCGCAGCGTCCTGCTGCCGCTCGCGCTGAGCGGGCTGGACGGGGTGCTCACGACGTTCCCGGACCTGCCGTCGGCACACGCCGCCCTTACCGGGCTGGTGGGTGCGGGTTCAGCCTCCTGACGAGGCCCCCGCGGCGGGTCAGGACAGGGCCATCGCGGCCCAGACGGTCTTGGTCCGCTCGCCCCGCAGCACTCCCCACGACCGGGACAAGGTCTGCACCAGCCGCATCCCCCTGCCCCGGTAGCTGCCGGCGGTGGACTGGTTGATCAGCGGCGTCACGTCGCGGGAACCGTCCAGGACCTCGATCAGCACCTCACCCCGACCGGCGAACTCCCCGGTGATCGGCACGTAGCTGGCGATGGTCACCTGGTGCGGGAGACCGGCGTGGTCGATGGCGTTGGAGATCAGTTCGGTGGCCACCAGCTCGACGTCGCCCACCACCTCCGGCGAGCACCAGCGCAGCGACAGCCGGATCTCCTCCCGGATGAGGGCCAGGTCGTCGCGGACGATCGGCATCGTCAACAGCGCGGTGCGGCGGGTGCCCGCCACCGGCAGGTAGACCTGGCTGGTGGTGGACAGCACCGAGGCGACGACCGGACGCGATGACCCCGTCCCCGCGACGGGCTCGACCTCGGGCCCGGCAGCGGACCGCGAGGGTGTCGTCGTGTCGGAATCGACCATCGTTGTGCTCCTCGTTCGCCACGTCGGCGTCAAGTCGGGCTCCGTGCATTCCACCACCGGACGTGGTGCTCCATCGCATCGGGCTACCCCGTCGAGCGTGTCGTCATGCGATTTCCTCCCATTCGAGTGACCCCGCGTGACCTGCCTGGGCCGACTCGTCACGCTGCGGCGTCCTCGGGGTAGCGTTCCCGGCGGCATCCGGCGCGACGAAACGGCAGGGAAACACGGTGGACGCGAGCAACTCGACGGCAGGCCGACTGCAGCTGTTCGTCACCGAGGACGAATCCGGTTCGCCGGTGGTCACGGCTCGTGGCGACATCGACATCACCACGGTCGAGCAGCTGCACGCCTCCCTGATCGCCCAGGCCGAGGCCCCGCGAGCCCCGTCGGACATCGTGCTGGACCTGTCCGGGGTGGAGTTCTTCGGCTCGGTGGCCCTGGACCCGATGCTGCGCACCCGCGACGTCCTCTCCGCCCACCATGCCCGCCTCCACGTGGTGGTCACCGACCAGATCCACCGCTCGCTGAACATCCTGGGCCTGACGCACCTGTTCGTCCTGCACAGCGACCTGCGCGACGCGTTGGACGCCCTCCGGACGGCCTGAGACCGGACGGCCGCGACCGGCGTCCGAGCCCCCGAACGAACGACGCGGGTAAGATCTACCTCGTCCGAACGCGTCGGGGAGGAGGACACCATGACCACCGGGAGTCGAAAAGCGCTGCGTGCTGAGGCTTCCGTGCTGGGCGACGAGGCCGCCAGCACGGGCCACGAACTCCTGGCCCAGGCGCACCTGCGCGTCGATCTGGCGATCGACATCAGCAGCGCGCTGGCCGGGTCGCTCAACCTCCGGCGCACGGTGCTGCGCCTGCTCGACCTGATCACCCCCCGGATGGCCGACTGGGCGATGCTGGTCCTGGTCGACGACGCGGACGGGCTCGCGCTGCACGGCGGCGCCGACCCGACGTTCACCACGACCACGCCGCGACCGTTCGTCGAGGGAACCGGCCTGGACCGCGTGCTGCGCTCCGGCCACGACGAACTGCTGCACGTCGCGCTCGAACTGGACAGCACCGGCGCGTTGGCCACGATGATCCCGAACCCGCGCCTGCGCGACGAGGCGGTCGAACTCCGCCCCGCGGACGTGCTGTGCCTGGCCCTGACCGCGCGCGGGAGCACGATCGGCGCGCTCGCGCTCATCCGCGGCGCCGGTCGCGGCTTCCCCGAGGAGGAGGTGGAGTTCGCCCGGCTGATCGCCGACCAGGCGTCGATGGCGCTGGACTCCGCGAGGCTCTACGAGGAGCGCAGCCGGATCGCGTCCGTGCTGCAAGCCAGCCTGCGCCCACCCGCCCTGCCCACCATCCCCGGCGCGCGGGTGTCCGCCCGGTTCCGGCCCGCGGCGGAGCACCTGGAGATCGGCGGCGACTTCTACGACGTCCACGGGTCGAAGGACGACTGGTTGCTGGTGCTCGGCGACGTGTGCGGCAAGGGCGTCGAAGCAGCGGTGTTGACCGGCCGCGCGCGGCAGAGCATCCAGACCGCGATGCACTTCGACCGCCGCCCGTCGGCGATCCTGGCCGTGTTGAACAACGTGCTGTGCGACGACGACTCCTCGCGCTTCGTCACCGTGGTCTGCGCTCGTGTCCGCCCGTCCGCCGACGGCACGTCGGCCGCGGTCGACATCGCGGTGGCCGGGCACCCGCCGCCCATCGTCGTGCACGCGACCGGCGAGGTCGGCCAGGTCGACGTCGCGGGCATGGCCGCGGGCGTCGTCCGGGACGTCGAATACACCGAGGTGCGGGTCGACATCGCTTCCGGCGACACGCTCCTGATGTTCACCGACGGTGTGGACGAGGCGCGGGGTTCCCAGGGCTTCTACGGCATGGACCGGCTCCTCGGCATGCTGCCCGCCTACGCCGGGGCGGGCCCGGTGGCGTTGTGCGAGGCCGTCGAGCAGAGCGTCGTGGAGCACCTCGACGGCCGCGCCCACGACGACATCGCCCTGCTAGCGGTGTCCTGCGAGCGGTGACGGTGTCCGACGGGCTGCCCACCGAGGCCTTCGACCACGCCTTGTCCACAGTGGACGAAAAGGCGGCGGTCGCGTTGGTGCGAGGACTCCTCGACGACGGGGTCGACCCGCTCAGCGTGCTCGTCGACGTGATCGCCCGCGGGCAGCGCGTTGTAGGCGAACGCTGGCAGCGCGGCGAGTGGACGGTCGCCAAGGAGCACGCCGCCACCGCCGTCGCGATCTCGGCGACCAAGGAGGTCGACCGCTTCGCGGACCTCGTCCCCGTGACGCGGGGGCGCGTCGTGGTGGCGTGCGCGGAACGCGAGTGGCACGCGCTGCCCGCGATGATCGTCGGCGCCGCGATCCGCTTGCACGGCTGGGAAGTCGTCCTGCTCGGCGCCAGCACCTCCCCCGCCCGGTTGAGCCAGTGCCTGCACGACGTGGGACCGGACGCGACGGCGGTGAGCTGCTCGGTGCTCGGCGCGATGTCGACGACCCGCCGGTTCATCGAGGCCAGCACCACCGCGGGCATCCCGATCATGGTGGGCGGCTCGGCGTTCGGCGGCGACGACCGACGCGCCCGCGCACTGGGCGCGACCGCGTGGGCGCCCCACGCCCACGGCGCGGTGGACGCGTTGCGCGACCTGCCCGCCGTGGTGCGCCGGGTGCCGCCACTGCCCCGATCGCTGATGGCCGAGCACTCGGCCATCGAGATCAACCACCACGACCTGGTGGAGACCCTGCGCGCACGGTGGTCCGCGACGACGACGAACGGCCCGGTGACCGAGGTGTCCCGCGAGGTGCTGCACCAAGCGCTGCACGCCGTGTCCGTGGCGCTGCTCACCAACGACCCCCGACCGCTGCCGGAGACCGCGGTGTGGATCGACCACCTGTTGACCGCGCGCGACGCCGATCCGGGGCTGTCCGCCGAACTGGGCGTCGTGCTCGCGTCGACGCTGCGCGACTACCCCGTCGCGCACACCCTCGTCCAACGGCACTGGACCGAGGGCCTTGTCCTCCAAGGAGAACCGGTCAGGTGAACGAGTTGTCGTGGTCGGTGACCCGCGAACCCGAACGTGCGGTCGTCGCCGTCACGGGCGTGCTGACGGTCGGCAACGCACCGCGCCTGGAAGAGGCCCTGGTCTCCCTGGCGAGCGAAGCGGACCTCGTGATCGACCTGGAAGGCCTGGAGTTCCTCGACTCCAGCGGCTTGAGCGTGTTCATCGCCGCGTACAAGGCGAGCACCCGGAACGACACGACCGTCATCCTGGACCGCGTGCCCGCCTTCCTCACCCGCGTGCTCAGGGTCACCGGCCTCCACCAACTCCTGCTGGCCCCGAACCAGACCAGCTGACCCCGCCCTCTGGGCCGCACCGCCGAGCGAGCACTTCAGCGGCCGGCCGCCTGCTGGATCAGGACGTGACGGCGAACGAGTCGATGTAGGCGAGGGCCGCGTTCAGCGACGCTTCGAGCGGGCGGACCTGGAGCATCGTCTGCGAGAGCAGGACGCCGCCCTGCAACGCCGAGAGCAACGCCAGCGCCAGCTCGTCCAGGTCGGCCTCGGCGCGCAGCTCCCCGCGGTCGCGCAGCGCGCGCAGCCCGTCGAGGATGAGGTCCTTCCAGCGCAGGAAGCCGTTGGCGATGTCGGTCCGGGACTCCTCGTCCCGCACGCTCAGCTCCCCGGCGAGCGACCCGAGGTTGCACTCGCCGCGGCAGCCGTTCTCGAGTTGCCGTTCGATCGCGGCGTCCGCCCAGGCGCGCAGCGCCTCGAAGCTGTCCAGCGCCGTCACCCGCGGCTGACCGGGTTGCAGCACCGAGTCGGCCTGCCGGGTGATGACCGCCCTGATCAGGGCCTGCTTGCTGTCGAAGTAGTGGTAGAGCTGCGATCCGCTGACCTCGGCCGCCGCCCGCACGTCCTCGATGCCGGTGCCCGCCACGCCGTTGCGGGCGATGAGCGCGGTCGCGGCCTCGATGATGCGGTCCCTGGTCGCCCTGCCCTTCGGGGTCAGGCGGCGCGGCTTCGGCTCCTCGGTCACGTCGGCCAGCATAGCCGAGACTGGGTTGCGCAATCCAGAAACCTGTCCTACGTTTCTGGACAGAACAACCCAGAAAGCGAGGACGCTCCCCATGAGCACCACCCGCACCGCCCTCGTGACCGGCGCGACCGCCGGGATCGGCCGCGCAGTCGCCCTCCAGCTCGCCTCCGACGGCATCCACGTGATCGCCCACGGCCGTGACCCGGAGCGAGGCGCCCTGCTCGTCGAGGAGATCACCGCGCGAGGTGGCACCGCCCGCTTCGTCACCGCCGACCTGGCCGACGCCGACGAGGTGCTGGCTCTCGCCGAGGACGCGGGCGAGGTGGAGATCCTGGTCAACAACGCGGGCGTCTACGCGTTCACCACCACACCGGACACGACCCCCGACAGCTTCGACCGGCAGTTCGCCGTCAACACCCGCGCCCCCTTCCTGCTGGTCGGCGCGCTCGCCCCGGCCATGGCCCGCCGAGGACGCGGATCCATCGTCACCATCACCTCGACGGCGGCGACGTCCCCCGCGCCGATCGGCGGCGCGTACGGCGCCTCCAAGGCCGCCGTCGAACTGCTGACCCGGTCCTGGGCCACGGAGTTCGGTCCCAGCGGCGTGCGGGTCAACGGCGTCTCCCCCGGCCCCGTCCGGACCGCGGGCACCACCGCGATGCTCGGTGAGCACGTCGAAGTCCTGGGCCGGGCGAACGTCCGCGGCCGGATCGGCGAGCCCGAGGAGATCGCGCACGTCGTCCGGTTCCTCGTCGACGAGGCCAGCGCCTACATCAACGGCACGGTCGTCGTCGCCAGCGGCGGCGAACTCAGCTCGATGCCCGCCTGACCCACCACACCTCGTGATCACCAGGAGCACACCCATGCCAGCTCACCACGCCTGGCCACCCCAGGGTTTCGACGTCCGAGCCGTCGACGTCGACGGCGTCCGGCTGTCGGCCGCCGTGGGAGGTGCGGGACCACTGATCGTCCTGCTGCACGGCTGGCCGCAAACCGGCCGCGCCTGGGCCAAGGTCATGCCCGCCCTCGCCGAGCACCACACCGTCGTGGTCCCGGACCTGCGCGGCACCGGGGAAAGCGAGCGCCCCGCCGACGGGTACGGCAAAGCCGACCAGGCCGACGGCCTGCGCGGCCTGATCGCGGCACTGGGCTTGGCGGGCCCCGCGGTCGTCGTCGGGCACGACATCGGCAGCATGATCGCCTTCGCCTGGGCGCTGCACCGCCCCGACGACGTCGCGGCGGTGGTGCTGCTCGACTCCTACCTCCCCGGCGTGGACCTGGAGGAGTCGATGAACGTCGTCACCGGGGGCTCGTGGCACTTCGGGTTCTTCATGGCCCCGGCCATCCCGGAAATGCTGCTGGACGGCCACGAACTCGAGTTCATCCGGGCGACGTTCGGCGCTCGGAGCACGCCGTCGACGTTCACCGACGAGAACCTCGCCTACTACGCCGACGCCTACCGGGGACGCGATCGGCTCCGCGGGGGCTTCGAGCACTACCGCACGCTGCTCGACGACGGCCGGGAGAACCGGGCCGCGCTGGCGACCCGTCGACTGACCATGCCGGTCTTGTCCATCGGCGGCCGGGACTCCGTGGGCACCCAGACCACGGACGCCCTGCGGCCCCACGCCGACAACCTCACGGGACTCGTCGCGCCGACCGGCCACTTCGTGGCCGAGGAAGCACCGGAGTGGTTCCTCCACACCCTGAACTCCTTCCTCGCGGGCACGAAGTGAACGTCCTCGCCAGAAGCCACCGGGTTCGTCGGTAGCGGCATCACGCACCACCTCGCCGCGACACCATCGCCGCCCGCGCCCTCAGCACCTGTCGAACTTTCCATTCCCAGGAAACAATGGGACAGGCGGGAATGCATTCTCACGTGGACGAACCCGAAGCTCACGCATTCCGCAGTTATGCGGTCGGATAAGGTGGAAAGCGTCATGCGGTCTGCTCGACTGCGCATTTCCCCAGTTTTCGCGGTGGCGAAGGAGAGCGGTCTCGATGACCTCGACGCCCGCCTCGGGCTCTTTCGACCACGACCGCTGGCACCTGCACCAGCCCGGTGACCACCCGAACAGCTCGCAGTTCGCCTCCGCGCACGAGTCGCACCACAAGCAACTCCAGGACTCGACCAGCTTCGGGGCGGTGGCGCGGACGTACCACGCCCTGTGGACCGCCACCGGGGACCAGCGGCACCGCGAAACGGCGGGCGCGCTCACCCTGGCGAGCCGCCGGTTGCAGGAGGCGTTCGCCTCGTGGCTGCCCGCGCTGGCGCTCGGCTGGAGCCGCGACCGGGTGGTGCGGAGCTATCCCGCCTACCGGGAGCACTTCGACGCGATGGCGGACGTCGTCGCGGGGCTCGACAGCCCGTACCTGCGCTTCCACGTGGCCCACGCCGCGTCGAGGGCGTGCATGCAGACCGCGGTGATCGAGCGGGCGCTCGACGTGGGCCTGGAGACCTTCTCGTTGGCCGGGCTGCGGGAGCGCGACCTGCCGGACCGCCGGTTCGGGCGGCTGCGCCGCGCTCGACCCGACTGGCGGGCGCACCTTCCGGACGACCCGCGCCTCACCGCGCTGCTGGAGTCCACCACGCTCACCGTGCGGATGTTCGACCCCGCGTTGGAACAGCTGTGGGTGTTGGTCAACGAGGCGATGTACGACGCGGCGGCCTCGGTGCTCGGCGTGGAAGACACGCTCGGCGTGAACGAACACCTGCTGTGGACGCCGAAACTCGTGTCCGCGGCCCAGGAGATCGCGGGCGCGGTCGACATCCGACCGGGTCGGCTGCTGCGCCAATCCGAGACGCGGGCCGTGGTGCTGGGCAACACCGAGACCGAGGGGTTCTCGGTCGCCGATCCCCTGCCCGCCCGCGTCCTGCCCGGCTCCACGGCCCTGGAGTCGATGGCCGCCGACCTGGAGCGCCCGCACCTGTTCGCCACCGTCCGGAGGTCGACGTCGTTGGCCGACAACTACGCGTGGGAGCCGGGGAGCGCTGCTCCTCCGGGCGAGGTGCTCTGCGTGGTGCGCCGGACGATTCGCGAGGACGATGGCCGTCACGTGGTGGAGGTGCGCCAGGCCACCGACCTCGCCGAGGTCCACGGGAGCGAACTGCCCGTGGTCGCGGTCGTGCCGTGTTCCCTGCTCGACCACCCGGCCGCCGCCGGGTGGCGGCCCGCGCGGACCGCGTTGTTGCTCGACCTGCCGCTCACCGAGCACTTGGACCTCTGGCTGGACGTGGCGGAGTCCCGGTTCACCTACACCTTCCTGCGCGTCGAGTCGTTCGGCCGGGTGGTCCCGTTCCTGGTGGGGATGATCGAGCAGGACGGCCACGCGTTGCCGTTGATGCTGCGTCCGCTCTCGCACGCCGGAGTGGGCGTTCACCAGGCCGCGCTGGCGGAGCTGTACCCGCCGGGCGGGCAGGTGGTGGCCGACCCCTCGTTCCTCGAAGCGCACGACGAGGTGCTGGGGCTCGTCCTGGCGCACCTGGCGGGCGAGGAAGTCCGGTTCGACAACCGCGCGGGCCGGTGACGAAGCACGCGGAGTGGAGGGTCGAGGCGTGGGCGGTGTGTTCATCAACTACCGGAACGAGGACGGGGCGTGGGTGGCGGCCCTGCTCGACCTGGACCTCTCGCGCAGGTTCGGGTCCAGGCAGGTCTTCCGCGCCAGCCGCTCCGTCGGGCCCGGTGACTTCCAGCCGCAGCTGGAGCACCGCGTCCGGGACGCCTCGGTGCTGCTGGCCGTGATCGACCGCGAGTGGGCGGACCCGGCCTCCGGTGGCGGGCGCCTGCGGGATCCCGCCGACTGGGTGCGCCGCGAGATCGAGTTCGCCTTCGAGGCCGGGGTGGAGGTCATCCCCGTCCTCGTCGACACCGAGATGCCGAACCCCGACGTGCTCCCCGAGTCCCTGCGTCCGCTGGTGGTCCGCAACTACACCAGGTTGCGCCGCCGCACCGTCGACGACGACCTCGCCCGCCTGGCGCGCATGGTCGAGCAGGTCGCGCCGGAACTGGCGTTCTTCGACGTCGTCGACCGGCGTCCCCGGCCGTCGCGCGCGGGACCTCCCAGCGCGCTGCTGGATCCGCACCGCGCGCTGGTGGACTTCCAGGAGCGGGACGGCGTGGTCGCGGACCTGGAGAGCTGGTGCCTCACCCCGTCCGGCCCACCGGTGGTGCTGACGGGAGCGGGCGGGGCGGGCAAGACCCGCACGGCGGTGGAGCTGTGCGAACGGATGGCCGCGAGGGGGTGGCTCGCGGGCTTCGTCTCCCCGACGACGCGGCCGGACGTCCTGCGACGGCTGGACACGGCGCTCGGCCCGGCGCTGCTGGTGTTCGACCGCGCGGAGACCCGCGGCGCCCAGCTCGCGGCCGCGTTGTCCGCCGCGGCCTACCGGCCCGAGGGCGGACGACGGGTCGCGGTGCTCGCGTTGGCGCGTTCGACGGGCGACTGGTTCGAGGACTTGGCCGACGAGGACGGAACACCGGTGCCGCCCGTGTCGGTGCGGGTCCTGCCGACCCCGACCGGGGACCGGGCCGAGTTCCTCGCCGCCCACCGCGCGTTCGCCGCGGAGGCCGCGGTGTCCGCGACCGCGGCCGATCCACCCGCGTTCCCGACCGCGTTGGACGCGCACGAGGCGGCTCTGGCCGACGTGCTCGGCACCGCGGTCGACGACCTGCTGAAACTCGAACGCCAGTACTGGGTGGCGACCGCGCCGGCGCACCGGCTCCCCGACCCGCACCCCGCGCGGTTCGCCCAGGTGGTGGCCGCGGCGTGCCTGTTCGGCGCGTCCGACGACGCCGAGGCGCTCGCCACGTTGCGCCTG
Source organism: Umezawaea sp. NPDC059074 (assembly GCF_042738955.1). Lineage (NCBI taxonomy): Bacteria > Bacillati > Actinomycetota > Actinomycetes > Pseudonocardiales > Pseudonocardiaceae > Umezawaea > Umezawaea sp. NPDC059074. Next base: position 50,283 of record NZ_JBHYHC010000020.1, on the reverse strand, counting down.
CTGCCGACCTTCGCCGTCAACGGACCCGACGTCGTGGGGCGGTACGGGGATTGGGCCCGCGAGCTGTACCCCGGCATCGGCGCGCTGAACGCGATGGCGTCCAGGCGCCTGACCGAGGAACACGTGACGAGGACGGTGGCCCGGCACCCCGACCTGCTCGACCTGCTGCCCGCGGTGACCCTCGACCAGGCGGTGCGGGCCTTCACCGGGCTCGCCGCGCCTGCCGCCCGGCACCCCGACCTGGCGGCGCGGCTGGGTGCCGCGATCGCGAAGGCCCCCGCCCGGCTCATCCCGGCGGTGGTCGTCGCCGTGGCGGCCACGACCGAACCCGACGCGCTCGTGGCCGCCATGGCCGACCACACGGCGGAGCTGAGCACCGAGGACCTGGACGTGGTCGTCGGAGCGCTGCCCCGGCGCAGCCTGGTCCTCGGTCCCCTGGCGCTCCGGTTGGAGGAACGCGCCTGGCAGGCGCACCGGGACGATCCGAACGGAGACCTGGTGTCCCGCCTGGCGCTCCGGTTCGCCGCGCGGGCCGCCTACCTGGGCGTTCGGCGGGACGACGCGGTGACGGCGGCGCTGGACCAGGTCGAGTCGCCCTCGCCCGCGGTGAAGGCCGAGGCGTGGGCGGTGCTGGCGCTACTCGACACCGGCGAGCGCGCCGTCGACGCCGGTGCGCTCGCTGTGGCGGGATTCCGAGACCTCGGCCCGAACTACCGCGGTCAGCACGCCACAGCGCTGCACAACCAGTCGGTGCGGCTGCGCTCCGGTGGTCACACGGCCGAGGCCGGAGAACTCGCCCGCGCGGCCGCGGTGATCGCACGGGACCTCGTCGCGCGCGACCGGCCGACCTACCTGTCCCTGCTGGCGGACGTCCTCGACAACCTGGCGACGGCCACCGGCGACGTAGCCGCGGCTCGGGAGGCGCTGGAGCACCGCCGAGACCTGGCGCGCGTGCGCAACGACGCGTACCTCGGCCCGTACGCGGGCTCCCTGAACACCCTGGGCAGGCTGCTGCGCGACGACGACCCCGAGGCGGCCCGCGAGTGCCTGCTGGAGGCGCGGTCGCGGTACGAGGAGCTGAACCACCGGCACCACGGGCGGTTCGACCGCGAGCTGACCGTGGTGACCGCCAACCTGGCCGCGCTGGAGAGGAGTGCCGATGGCTGAGGACCACCTCGCGCGCCTGCTGTTCGACGGCCCGGTCGGCTCCGGGCGGTACACCCCGACCGGAGGCGCGCGAGTCCGCCTGACCGGGCGGGACGAGGTGCTCGACGCCATCGTCTACTCGCACGAGGTCCACCACTGCGCGTTGAACGACGGCACCGCGTGGGGCGTCCTGCTGCACGCGCTGGCCCGCGTCCCCGGCCAACCGCTGGGCGACTTCCTCGACGTGGCGCGCAGGACGCACGAGACGTTCGCGACCTACTCCAGCACGAAGACGGTCGAGGCCCACTTCGGGCCGTCGCCCGGCGTGCTCGACGCCTACCCGGCCTACGTGCCGCTGCACGACGGGATGACCGCGCTGCTCGCCGGGGTCGAGGGCGCGAACCGCAAGCTGACCGTCGTGACCGCGCTCGCCAGGGCGTGCATGCAATCCCCCGTGCTCGACACCGTGGTCGACCGCGGCGTCGACGCGATCAGCCTCGCCGACGTGCGCGCGGCGGACCTGCCCGACCGCCGCTGGGCCCGGTTGTTCGCCGGTGGTCCCGAGCTGGCCCGCCGCGTCGCCGAAGCCGCCGACGACGCGACCGCCGCCATGTTCGGCCGCGCACTCCTCGACGCGGACACCGGGGGTGAACGGCTGGGCGTCACCTCCGCCGCCGAGCACGACGACCACTGGCGCGTGTGGGAGATCGCGGTGTACGACGCGGTGCGGCGAGAACTCCCCGGCGTCGCAGTGCTCGACTACGAAGGCCACCGGGAGGCCGCCGCCGCGGTCACGGCGCTCGTGCCCGGCCTGCGCTTGCGCGGGGTCGCGCCCGACGAGCCGGTGCTCGACGACCACGAGCTCAGGGCCGCCATCATCCAGCAGATGACGCACGACCTGCGGGAGCGCTTCCCCGCACGGGTGGTGTCGCTGCCCGTCGACCGCCTGGTCGCCGCGGCGGCCGCCACCACGGTCATCGACGAGGTGCCCCACCTGTTCGTCGACGTGCGGCAGTCCGCGGCGCTCGCCGACCAGTACGACTGGGCCGGCCCGCCGCCGGGTGGCGGCGGGCCGGTCGTCGCGGTGCGCTTGATCGACACCGAGGGCACCGTCCTGCACCGGGTCGTCGACAGCGTCGAGGAACTCCACGAGGTGGCCGACGAGTGGGGCTTCCGCGGACCGATCGTGTGCTGCGTGCCGACCTCCTGCCTGGCGGACGCGAGGTGGCGGGACGCGTGGCTGCCGGAACTGCCGGGCGTCAACGCCGTGCTGGTGGATGTGGAGGCGGAGCGCTTCCTGCCCGGATGGCGCGCGGGCGGCACGGTGGTCCGGGCGACCAGGCTGCTGCTCGACGATCCCGCGCACGCGGCGGCGGTGGTGCTGGTGTTGCGGCTGAACGGGAACCGGCACCCGTGGTTCGCGGTGGGCGACCGCATCACCACGACCCTGCTGCTCGACCAGATCCGCGCCGCCCTCGGCGCGGCGTTCACGGAGTCCGCCCTGCCGGACGCCGAGGTGGAGGAGGCCCGCGCCGCCGCCCTGCACCTGGTGCGCACGGAGTCCTCCGTGGGGTTCACGGGGTTGGAGGAGCGAAGGTGACCAAGCAGAACGACGACAGGTTCGACGCGTTGCTCGCCAAGGCGAAGGTGCCGGGCGGGAAGATCCGCCGTCCGGACCTGGAACAGGTCGCGAACGCCGTCGGCGGTACCGGCGAGGACGACTTCATCGAGGCGACCGCGAAGCTGTCGAGCCTGGAGTGGGACAGCGGAGCGCGCCGACCGGAGGGCTACCTCGAACTGCACGCCGACGAGTGGAGCATCGACCTGGGAACGGCGGCCAACCGCGAGGCGATCACCTGGGCCTTGACGGCCGCCGCCCTCGTGCGGGAGAACGTGGCCGACAACTCCGTCGTCTGGGTGGCGCGGCTGCTGCCCGCCATCGGCGATCTGGTGGTCACCGAGGTGGCGGGCACCACCGAGGTGGTACTGAGGATCACCTCCACCAGGGTGCCCGACCGCTTGGCGAAGCAGGTCAACGCGCTCGACTTCGCCGACTTCCTCGACGCGGCGCGCGACGCCGCGGAGATCACGGTCGTGGGCGGCGTGCGGCTGCGGGTGGAGATGGCCTCGTGAGCGCCGACCACCTCGACGCGCTGCTGCTGTCGGGCGACCGCGGCGTCGATTCCGGGCTCTACCACCCAGGGCGGTTCGAGTTGCGACTGTCGGGGTCGGACCGGGTGCGGCAGGAGATCGTGCACATGCACGAGGCGCACCACCTGACGCTCACCGACAACACCGCGTGGGGCGCGGCCCTGCACCTGGTGGCCCGCACGCCCGCGTGGCGGGACGACCACTTCGTCCCGCTGCTCGACCTCTGCCGCTCGGTGCAGGAGGCCTACGCCACGTTCATGAGCGTGAACGTCGTGGTCTCCCGGCACGGCGCGCTGGACGAGGCGCTCGCCGTCTACCCGGACTACGAACCGCTCAACCGGGCGTTCGACACGCTGCTCCGGCCCGTCCGCGGTCCTCATCGGCGGGCACTGGCGGCGGGCGCGGTGGCCTGGTCCTGCATGCAGTCGCCGGTACTGGCGACGTTGGCGGATGTCGGGCCCGAGGCGTTCACCATCGCCGACCTGCGGCAAGCCGACCACCCCGACGAGCGGTGGCGCAGGCTGCTCGCGGCCCCCGACGTGGTGGCGTCGGCGTTCGCGGCCGCGGACGCCCGCGTGCGCGACGCGTTCGGCGAGGAAGCGCTGCGGGCGGACCAGCCCGACCGGCCACCCAGCGCAGCGATCGACGACGAGTTCGAACCGGCGTGGCTGCTGTGGGAGAGCCAGGTGTACGCGGTCATCGGGGAGCACCTGACCTCGCGGGGAGCCACGCTGCTCGACCACCGGGCCGACCTGGAGCACGCCGTCGCGCCCCTGCGCCTGCTGGGCGGGGACGGCCCGGAGTTCCTCCCCGACCCCGACCCGCTGAACGACCAGGTGATCTCCGAGACCGTGCTGCGGAACGTGGTCCACCGGCTCGCCGACGACCTGCTGGACAGCAGGCTGCTCGTCGCCGATCGCGACGTGGACATCGACGAGGTCGTGCGCGTCGCGGACCTGACCTCGCGCTTGGGCGGCGTGCCGACGCTGAGCGTCAACGTCCGCCTGGCCCACCGGCTCACCGAGACCTACCGCTTCGACCAGGACGCCGCCGCGACGCTGGCCGCCCGGCCCGCCGAGCCGGTGGTGGCCGTGCGCGCCGTCGCGGACGACGGCGAGGGCGGCGACGTGCTCTGGCACGTGGAACTCGCCGAACCCGAGCACCTCCTCCGCCTCGTCGAGGAGTGGGGCGATCGCGGGCCCGTGCACCTGTGCCTCGGGGGCAGCTGCCTGTGGGCGACGGAGTGGCTCGCGCGCTGGAAGCCCGCCCTGGACGCCGTGGGCGACGTGGTGGTGCTGCTCGACACCAGCCTCGACGCGGTGTCGGGCAAGTGGTCCCAGACGGGCGGCACCATCGACCACAAGGTCGTGTCCTTCGCGGGCACACCGCTCACCGCCGTGGTGTTCGCCCCGCCGGACCGGAAGGCGCTGTGGATGGCACTGGGCGACCGGGTGACCGCGGACATGGTCACCGGCCTGCTGGCGGCCCTGCCGGGCCTGGTCCTCCGCCCGCCCGACACGGTCGACTGGAGGGAGGTCGACCAGCTCATCCTGCTGGCCGCCACCCAGATCATCCACACCGAGTCCTACGTGGACTTCAACGCCCTCCGCGGCCACCCCTGGTCGTGAGCGGCGTGTGTCGTTCTGGTTCGGGCGGATGCGCGGAGGTCGATGGCTCGCTGGTGCTTTCGGTCGTGGAACCGGCAGGATCGCGGTGGGCGCGCTACGGGAAGAGGCACTTCGTGGGCAGGTCGAAGCTGACGATCAACGACGTCGCGGCACGGGCGGACGTCTCGCGTGCGACGGTGTCGCGGGTCATGAACAACGCGCCGGGGGCCTCCCCTGCTGTGCGGGAGCGAGTACGTCGGGCCATGTCCGAGTTGGGTTACGAGCCTGATCAGACCGCGCGGGCCCTGGCGTCCGGGCGGCAGCGGGCGGTCGACGTCGTGGCTGTCACGGACGGACCGGTCATCGGGTGGCTCGGCTCGCACCCCTACTACAGCCGGGTGCTCGCCGGTGTCGTCTCGGCGTTGGAGGGCACGGACGTGCAGGTCCGCGTGCAGGCCCTCCCGAGGTCCGCTGGTGTCGAGGTGGTGGACGCGATCGCGGCGCAGGCGTCCGTGGGCATCGTGCTGGCCGATGTCCCCGTGGCCTCGGCCGTGCGGTTTCGACAGCGGTGTCGCAGGGTGGTGTCGCTGGCGGCGACGTCGCCGTCGATGCCCGCGGTCGAGGCGGACAACGCCGGTGGCGCGTACGCGGCTGTCGAGTACCTGCACCGGTTGGGCAGGCGTCGTATCGCGGCCGTCCACGGTCCCGAGCACAGCGCGGACGCCCGCGAGCGCAAGGACGGTTTCCTGCGGGCGATCAGGCAGTTCGGTCTGCCGGAGATCGGCGAGACCGGCGACTTCCGCCGGGAGTTCGGTGACGACGCGGCGCGGCGACTGCTGGCGGCGCACCCGGAGATCGACGCCGTGTTCGTCGCCTGCGACCTGGTGGCGGCCGGTGCGGCGCAGGCCATCACCGCGCTCGGGCGCACGATCCCCGATGACGTCAGCCTGGTCGGGTTCGACGACAGCGTGGCCGCGGCGTGCGCCAATCCGCCGCTGACCACGATGCGGATGCCGGTCGAGGAGATGGCGGTCGCGGCGACCCGCCTGCTGCTCGGCGGTGATGTCGGCTCCGGCGTTCGGCAGACCCTGCCGGTGGAGCTGGTGGTGCGGGGCAGCACGACGTCACGTTGAGCGCGCCAGGAGTGCGAGGCCGAGGGCCGCGGCGAGGGCGAGTGCGGCCGGGATGAGGAAGACCAGCGGCAGTCCGATCCCGGCCGCTCCGATGCCGCCGAGTGCCCCGCCCAGGGCGGAGCTCAGCGCGGTCGAGCTGAGGAAGATCGCCGACGCGGTGGCCACGGCCGTCGGGAGCAACTGTTGGGCCACGGTGATCCCAAGCGCGGCGAAGACACCCCACACGCCGCCCATGAGGATCTGCCCGGCGAACAGGCCCACGGCGGTGCCGGTCAACGCGAAGCAGAGGTTCGCGGCGACCCCGAACCCGGCGCCGAGCACCATCAGCGGCACCATCCCGGTCCGGCGGGCGACGAGCACGGCCAGCGGCATCAGGACGATCTCGACCAACGGCTGGATGCCGATGACCGCGCCGCTGAGCCCGGAGGGGAAGTGGAGCCGGTCGTTCATGTAGATCGGCAGGTACGCGTACTTGATCGACTCCCCGGCGTAGACGAGGACGTACAGGCCGGTGAACGTGAGCAGCGGCAGCATCGCCCGCACGCCGGGACCGCGCAGGAGCCGTCCGGGATCCTGCGCGGTGGACACCGCGGGCGGCGTGCGCAGGGTCCAGACCGGGACGATCTGGGCGAGGGTGCAGACCGCCGTCGCGAGGAGCATGGTCCGCAATGACGTGTGCGCGGCCAGGAAAGCCCCGGCGACCGGGCCGATGACCCACCCCGCGGTCAGGGCCATCCGCACCGCGGCCACGACGCCGTCGTCACCCGGACTCGAGTGGGCCGCCATCTCGTCGTGGACGGCGGCGAACAGCTGGGAGGTGGCGGCGCCCGCGAAGCCGAGCACGACGGCGCTCAGGACGTAGGGCATCCACAAGTGCGTCGAGTAGGCGATGCCCGCCCAGCCCGCGAACCCGGCGAGCGCGCACAGCCGGAACAGGCCCAGGCGGTGGCCGGTCCGGTCCGATCGCGCGCCGACCAGGTAGCCCGCTACCGGCGCGGTGAGGTTGGTCAGGTAGTACAGGCCCGCCGCGGTCAACGACCCGCCCAGGTCGTTGACCAGGAACGACGCGATCTGCGGCGCGGCCGCCGAGAACCCGAGCCCGGACAGGAAGAGCGCGATCGCGGCACCCCGGTACAGCGGGGACGCCAGCATCAACCTCATCACCGACGCGCGCTGGACGGGTGACTCCCCGGCTCGCTGGTCGCCGGTCGGGCGGTCGTCCTGCGTCGTGCCTTCCACGGGCGCTCCTGTCCTCGGTTGGTCGAACTCGCGGGAATCGGGTCGCCGGCTCGCGGCCGTGTAGCCGGCGCGGGCGTCGGTCTGGATCCGTTGTGCGCCAATGCGTAGGAGGCGTCGCTGGTCCCGTTCGGGACGGTAGGGGCGAGAGCGGTTCCAGGAAAAGCTCTGGCGGTGGGCTGTCGGCGCGCCACGTCGGCCTGCGGAGACCTCACATTCGACCGCGCTGGGACGTCTTCGAGATGTGGCTGGCAACGAGACGAGCAAACAAGCCGGGTCTTGGGCGTCAACGCCTGCGGTCCGCCGCTCCATGCAGGGCAACCGGTCGCGCGACACCGGCCCCGAACTGGCGATCCGCCGGCTGGTCCACGCAACGGGCTTGCGCTACCGCGTGGACGCGCCGCCGTTGGCGGGCCTGCGCCGACGGGCGGACCTGGTGTTCAGCCGGGCGAAGGTCGCCGTGTTCGTCGACGGCTGCTTCTGGCACGGCTGCGCCCAGCACTACGTCGAGCCCGGCACGAACCGGGAGTACTGGACGACCAAGGTCCGCACGAACCGGGCCCGTGACCAGGACACCACGCGGCGGCTGCGCGACGCGGGCTGGGAGGTCGTGCGCGTATGGGAGCACGAGAACCCGCACGACGCCGCAGCGCGAGTCGTCGCGACCGTCAAGGACCACAAACCGTGAAAGACAAGCGCACCTAGCCGCTGTGAGGCGGGGTCGGGGCTTGGATGGTGTCCTGAGCACCGAAGGGCGCAACCGCTTTGTCCTCTGCCGACAGCTATCGCGTGAGCAGCTTGCTCGCCTCGCGGAATCCGAACGTGTAGGGCAGGGCTTCCAGGTCGCCCGCGGCGAGCTTCCCGGCTGCCGTCCGCAGTGCGTCGAGAGCGTGCAGGTACGGATCGGATCCGAGGCTGATGCGCTTCACGCCCGCGTCCCGCAGCTCGGCGATGGTGACGGCGCGGTCGGCCGGGCGGATCAACACGCTGACCGGCTTGGGTGCGACGGCTCGCACGATCAGCTTGATGTCGTCGAGGGTGGGCGGGTACGGGGCGTACAGCACGTCTGCGCCCGCCTCGGCGAAAGCGGTCAGCCTGCGGATGGTGTCATCGATGTCGGGGCGTCCTTGGATGAAGTTGTCCGTGCGTCCGGTGAGGACGATGCGTCCCTTGGCCGCCTCGGCGGCGCGCCGGACGCGGGAGACGGCGTCGTCGAAATCACGGATCGGTCGCGCGGGGTCGCCGGAGGTGTCCTCGATCCCGATGCCTGACAGGCCCGCGACGATGGCGGCTTCGACGGTCGCGGCGACGTCGTCGGGGGTGTCGCCGTAACCGTCCTCGAAGTCCCCGTTGACGGGCAGGTTGCTGGCCCTCGTGAGCAGTCGACTGTGGGCGATGTGTTCGTCGCGGCTGACGGCGTGACTGCCGTCCAGCCGTCCGAGGGTGAAGGCGAACGCCGCGGACGAGGTCGCGACGGCCTCGAAACCGGCGTTGGCGAAGACGGCGGCGGACAGGCCGTCAAAAGCGTTCGGCATGATGAACGGCTTGTCCTGCGCGTGCAGCGCGGCGAAACGCTCGTACCGTTCGCGTGCTTGAGAGTCCGACATGAAAGAGTGTCCTTTCGGAACAGGAACAGCTCGACAAGTGGTTCGTGGTCTGCGGAGCCGACGCGCTGGACGTCGGACAGGGTTCAGACTCCCTGGGCGATGACGCTGGCCGCGACGCAGGTCCAGCCGCCGTCGCAGCGCCGGTACGTGTCGGTGTAGAGGGCTTCGCGATCGACGTTGTCGGCGACGGTCGTGTAGGTGACGCGGCCGTGGACGAGGGCGACGTCGCCGAAGACGCGGATGGTGACGTCGTGGGCGGTGAGGCCGGTGAAGGGTCGTGGTTGGGCGATCATGTCGAGGAACGCCGCGCGGTCGCGCGTCTTGAGGTCGGGTAGTTGGACGAGGAAGTCGGGCGCGAGCATCTGCTCGTAGCGGGCGACGTCGTTGAACTGGTCGGAGTGGATGTAGTCGGCGTTGAGCGCTTCGAGCACCGAGATGTCGACGGCGAGCTGAGTGGTCTGATCCATGAGTCCGGCGTTCCTTTGATTTTCCGAGGACAGGTCAGTCGACGAGGGTGAACAGTTCGTCGCGGCGCAGTCGGGACTTGGCGCCCGCGGCGGTGACAGTGGTGTCGCGGTAGCCCAGCGACAGGATCAGGGTCGTGGTGTAACCGGAGTCGCGGATGCCGAACTCGGTGTCCACGGAACGCGGGTTGAAGCCCTCCAGCGGAGCGGCGTCGACGCCCAACGAGGCCGCGGCCATCATCGTCATGCCGACGGCCAGGTAGGTCTGCTTCTCCATCCAGTGCTGGACGTCCTTGTTGTCGTAGCGGCGCTGGTCGACGAAGTCCCGGACCATCGCCTGCCAGCCCGCGTTGACGGCCGCGTCCGGGAACCGGCCGTCTTCTTCTTCGCGGGCGAAGCGACTGTCGAGGGTCTCGTCGGTGAGGTCGGTGAGGGTGCTGATGATCAGGACGTGCGAGGCGGTGAGGACCTTCTTGACGTTGCCTTCGAAGTCGATGCCGAGGTGATCGGCGAGGCGTTGCCGAGCTTCGGCGGTACGCAGCACCAGCGCGTGCCACGGCTGCACGCTCACCGAGCTCGGTGTCGACCGCAGGAACTCGAGGATCTGCTCGACGGTCTCGTCGGGGACCGTGCGGGACAGGTCGAACCTGCGCGCGAGGTGCCCTTCGGTGGTGAGCTTGATGAGATCCATGGCTTGTGCCTCCTGGTGAACGACGTGGATCAAGGGAGGATCGGGGCGAAGTTGACGCTGATCCGCGGCCCGGCGGGGGTGCTCTGCTTGGGAACGCTGTGGCGCCAGTCGCGTTGGGCGCGGCCGCCCATCACGACCAGGTCGCCGGACGCGAGGGTCAGCGAGACGCTCTTGCCGCCGTCGGCGGGCCTGATCAGGAACCGGCGGGTCGCACCGAGGCTCAGGACTGGAACGGTGCTGGTTTCCTGGACCTTGCCGATCAGGTCGCCGTGCCAGCCGGTCGAGTCGCGGTTGGTGCGGTAGAGGTTCATCCAGATCTTGCGGTACGGCACGCCGAACTGGTCGGACAGCGCGCCCGCGACGGTGTGCAGCAACTCCAGCGGGGCATCGGCGATGTCGGGGTATTCGGCGGTGTTGCGCGGTTCCTGGAAGCGACGACCGAACATCATGCGGTACCGCTGCTCCCACGGGGCTTCGTTGAGCAGTTGGTCGAACAGGTGTCCGCTGCCCTGCATCCAGCCCGGAACGTGGTCGACCCACGACGTGTCGTCCAGCTGGATGCGCCTGGTGGTGCCGAAAGCGGTGTCGACGGCGGGCTCCAGCTCGTCGAAGAGGTCGTGTTGCCCGGCGGGGTCGGGAGAGGCGGAAGTGTTCTGGTTCACGGCTTTCACTCATTTCCCTGCGGTGGCGGTCATGACGGGTGTCGAGGCTTGGCGGCCGCCGATCGGCCACGTTCCCCGCAGTTCTTGCAGGACGGCTTCCCGCTGGAACCACAGGCCGCCGAACGCTTGGCGCGTCTCCGGGGTCGACGCCTCCGTGCTCAGCGCGGCCATCTGCTCCTCGATCTTCCGCAGCCGCCCGTGGGCGCTGCTCCGGATGACCTCCGCCATGACGTTCCCCCATCATTTCTGGACCATTTAGACCAACTAGCGACTACTCAACACCGGCACGAGTGGGTTGTCAAGCCAAAATGGGCCCGGCCGCCCAATTGGGCCGCTGGGCCCATTTTCTTGCTAGAATGGCGGGCATGACGGCGAACCAGGCGATCGATCCGGACAGGCTGACCCCCAAGGGGCTGGCCACCAGGGCGCACATCCTGGAGCGGGCCGCCGAGCTGATCTACCGCAACGGCGTGCAGGGGACGAACAACGAGCAGCTCCGCCGGGCAGCCGAGGTCAGCGGCTCACAGCTCGGCCGCTACTTCCCGGACAAGGAGAGCCTGGTCTCGGCGGTGATCGACTGGCGGGCGAACCAGATCCTCGACCTGCACACCGACGGGCGGTTCGGCGACCTCGACAGCATCGCGGCCCTGCGCGACTGGGCCGCCTTCTACATCGCCTACGAGGGCGCGTACCGCGAAGGGTGCAGCCTCGGTTCCCTGGCGGGCGAGATCGTCAAAACCGACCTCGACGTCCACGCCCGACTCGCCGCCGGGTTCACGCGCTGGAAAGACCTCTTCCGAGCAGGCTTGGCCCGGATGCGCGACAGCGGCAGGCTGCGCGCCGACGCCGACCCGAGACAACTGGCCGAACTGCTGATGGCCGCCTTCCAAGGCGGCATGCTCCTGTCGCAAATCGAGCGGGACGCCACTCCCCTGCGCGATGCCCTGACCGCCGCCGTCGACCACATCGAAACGTTCGCCACCGAAGGCTCGCCGCCCACCTGACCGGGCCGACGCGCACGCCGATCCCCGCCTGGTCGACCACATCTACCGAGAGTTGCCACTCGATGTTCTTGCCTCGACCACCGACACCAACCCACATCCAAGACTGGACCATGTGGTCCTCAGATGGTCAACGTCGACGCTCTGTTCTCGCGCTGCGGAGTGAACCCATCGCGAGCACCGCTCGACTGCCAGACGATGGCGAGGCCCTGAAATGACCCCGACGGAGGGTAATCTCGGCACCGTGACCGACTCGCCGAAAGCCAGCGCGAAGACGCGTTTGACATCTCGCGGCGAGGCGACACGTGCGCGCATCCTCGACGCCGCGGCGAACCTGATGTACGTGAAGGGCGTGAACGCGACCACACTCGACGATGTGCGGGCGATCAGCAACACCAGCAAGTCCCAGCTCTACCAGCACTTCCCGGACAAGACGGCACTGGTGCGCGCGGTGGTCTCCCTCCGGTCGGAGCAGATCCTCGAACGCGAACAGCGATCGCTCCAGCGGCTGCGGTCCTTCCACGGTCTCGAGCGCTGGCGGGACGCGCTGGTGCAGAACAACGCCCTGCAAAAAGGCGCCTACGGGTGCGCCTTGGGCTCCATGGCCAGCGAACTGTCCGATCAGGACGAAGTCTCGCGCGTGACCTTGGCGACCTACTTCGCCGCCTGGGAGAAGCTCATCGCCGACGGCCTGGAGCGCATGCGGGACGCCGGGGACTTGAGCACCGCCGCCGACACCCGCAAACTCGCGACCGGCCTGATGGCAGCCCTGCAAGGCGGCTATCTGCTCGCCGAGGCGGCACACGACGTCACACCGATGAGGACCGCGCTGGACATGGCCCTCGACCACATCAAGTCGTTCCTGACAGCGTAAGGCGTCACGCAGGCTGCGAGCCGACTGAACCGCGCCCGGCGAACGGCCACGTGCACGAACTCGAGATCAGTCGGCGAGCCCGCCCTGGGGGTCCCATAGATATTCACGAAGATCCACCCGCTGACCAACCGAGATCACCCCTTCCGCGCGCAGCCGTTGAAGCTGCTCAGCCACGAGGTGCGGCGTCGGCGTCCCGTTGGACCGCAGAATCCGGTGCCACGGCAGATCGGATCCCTCTTCGGCCAGCAGCGCCCCGACCATGCGCGGGGACGGCGCGCCGACGAGCATCGCGATGTGCCCGTACGTGGACACCTTGCCGACCGGCACGTCGAGGATCGCTTCGCGGATCCGGTCGTAGAGCGCTGTGTCCATATCTGTTCCTTCGCTAGGTTTGATCAACTTGGTGGCCCGACTACATGTCAAAGCGAGAGCGCCGAGGGCCAGCCGCCGCACTCAACGTGGTTCGCCCGTTCAGCGCGAACTTGTCCTCAAGGGACTCATCGGGGTCCGGTAGGCCATGGCGGGTGATGATCGGCCGGATCCGACCAGTCTCCCGAAGCCAGGAGAAGAACACGTCCCAGTCACACCACGACTGGCGAGATGAGAGCGCTGCGGCGAGATCGGCGGACATGCTCGACGTGGGGTACCCCGAGCCAGCGCTCGTGCTCAACCACACTCAGGTCGACCGCGTTCCAGGATCCGTACATTGAAGCTCCTCACCCGATGGGACCATCGAACTTTGTGGACTATATCGTCCAGATATTCCCAACGCCATCCGGGTCAGGTAGGCAACCAAGGGACCATATAGTCCGCCAAGTTTCTGCCCAGGCAGACGCTGCCTCGTCGTCGCAGCGCGCCAAAAGCGGGCAAGAGACAAGCGAAAGGGCTTGCCACAAGACGTCTCGAACCAGCTGCGGTCGTGGATGACCTCCCCCTAGGATCTTCGCCATGATCTTCCAAGCCCCGGACCGGTTGGCCGCGTTTCACGACCAAGCGCTCGCCCGGGACATCCCCGCCGACGACGTGGAGCGGTGGCTGGTCACCGCCCGCCCCTGCGCGACGCTGGTGCGGAACGGGAACGGGCCGGTCGTGGGCAGGCTCGGCGGGCCGCTGCTGCTCCCCGCGGACATGCCGGACCCGGCTCACCCCTTCATCGCCTCCATCGACCTCGCCGCCCTGCCCACCGACGTGACGGACCTCCCGCTGCCCGCTGACGGACATCTGCTGCTGTTCGCCTACCCCGACGAGGACAGCGACGACGACAGCGACAACCTGGGCAGCGTGGTGCACGTCCCCGCAGGCGCGACGGTGGTGGAGAGGGAGAAGCGCGCCGGGCTCGACTACGACCCGTACAGAGAGACGACCAGGCACGTCCCGCAGGGCCCGCTCACGGCCGTGGCGGACGTGTCGCTGCCCTACCACCACCTGGCCACCTTCCCCGAAGAACCGGAGATCAGGCACCTCCCAGGACATCCTCGCGCCCAGGACCTCGTCGCCGCCTGGGATGCCAGCCGTCATGACGTCACCATCTGGGGATCGCTCCAGATCGGCGGCTACTCCAACCAGGCCGCCGTCGACGTCGACCCGGTCGCCGCCGCGGTGCCTGCCGCCTTGCGGGAGGTCGAGATGAGCCGGTGCGACTGGCCGGTCTCCAGCGACGTCGCGGACTGGGTGCTCCTCGCCGACTGGCACCTCGACATCACCGGCTTGGAGGGCGCCTCCGTCCACTGGTCGATCCAACGCGAGGACCTGGCCGAGCAGCACTTCGACCGCGCGATCACCACGATGTACTGGAACCCCTGACGCGCGAGCAAGTCGCCACCCTTTGCTGCTTTACTATGCTCCTAGTGAAGCAGCAAAGGGGCTACCGTGTTCGTCTTCCGGCTCGACACCCACTCCGGCGTGCCGCCTTACCTGCAACTCGTCCAGCAGGTCCGCCAAGCGGTGCTGCTGGGCTTCCTCCAGCCCGGCGACCGACTCCCGCTCATCCGCGAGGTGGTCGAGGACCTGGCGATCAACCCGAACACCGTCGCCAAGGCGTACCGGCAGATGGAGCAGGAGAACCTGGTCACCGGCAAGCCCGGCCAGGGCACGTTCGTCGACGAACAGCAGTCGGCCACGATGTCGCCATCTACGTACACGTCGCTGCACCGCGGCCTGGCGACCTGGTTGCGCCGCGCCTACTCCGCCGGCCTCGACGAGCAGGCGGTCACCGCGCTCTTCGCCTCCGTCCACCAGCAGGTGAAGAACGAGGACGTGGCGTGACGGCGGCCGAGTTCGCGCTGCGCACCGACGGTGTGGGCAAGCGGTACCGGAAGGGCTGGGCGCTGCGCGACTGCACCCTGGACCTGCCCGCGGGCGGCGTGATCGCCCTCGTCGGACCGAACGGCGCGGGCAAGACCACCCTGCTGCGCTTGGCCGTCGGGTTGCTGGCACCGAGCACCGGCACGGTGGAGGTCCTCGGCCACGACGTCACGGCCAGCACCCCGCACACCCTGTCCCGGATCGGGTTCCTGGCCCAGGACCACCCGCTGTACAAGCGCTTCACCGTCGCCGAGATGCTCCGCTTCGGCCGGGCCTGCAACGTGCGGTTCGACCAGGGACTGGCCGAGCGCAGGCTGGCGAAGCTGGGCACTCCGCTCGACCGCAGGGCCGGTGCGCTCTCCGGTGGGCAGCAGGCCCACGTCGCGTTGGCCGTGGCCTTGCGAAGCGGCCGGACCTGCTCGTGCTCGAAGAGCCGGTGGCCAGCCTGGACCCGCTGGCCCGGCACGAGTTCCTCCAGGTCCACATGGGCGCGGTGGCCGAAGGCGGGGTGACCGTCTTGTTCTCCTCCCACGTCGTGGACGAGCTGGAGCGCGTCTGCGACCACCTGGTCGTGCTCGACAACGGCCGCGTCACGCTCACCGGCGACATTGACACGCTCCTCGCCGAGCACCGGCTGCTCGTCGGCCCGCGCACGGCCGCCGACCTCGACCGGAGCGGCACCGTCGTGGAGGCCGTCCACAGCGATCGGCACACGACCCTGCTGGTGCGCGACGGCGCGATCCCGACCGCGCCGGGGTGGCAGGCCCGGCCGGTCGCGCTGGAGGACCTGGTGCTGGCCTACCTGCGCCGCCCGTCCGAGCCGAGCACCGAGGTCGCGTCGGAGGTGACGGCATGGCGTGGTTGATCTGGCGCCAGCACCGGACCGAGGTCTGCGTCCTGGGTCTGTTCGTCGGCTTGTTCGGCGTCGCCCTGCTCGTGCTCGGGTCCCAGGCTCACGACCTGTTCCCCGGCGGTCCCGCCCGGTGTGCGGGACAGGCCGGTGTCGACGAGGCGTGCGCGGCCTCCTCCCGCCGACTCGACGACGAGTACGGGTTCGTCGAGAACCTCTTGGCGGTCTTCTCCCTGGTCCCCGTAGTCATCGGCGCGCCGCTGCTCGCGCGTGAACTGGAGGACGGCACCTGGCAGCTCGCCTGGACGCGGGCCGTGCCGCGGATGCGCTGGCTGGTGGCCGAGCTCGCGGCACTGGCAGGTGTCACGGTCGTGCTCACCGGGACGTTCACCGCGGTGCTCACCTGGTTCCGCCTGCCGTTCGACGCGTGGGAAGGGCGGTTTCAGTACGACGCCTTCGACTTGGAGGGACTTGTCCCGGTGGCGTACGCGCTGTTCGCGTTCGGCGTCGCCACCGCGGCGGGGGCGATCCTGCGGCGCGGCCTGCCCGCGTTCGGGGCGTTCCTGGCCGTCCGGATGGTGGTGGCGCTGGTGGCCCGTCCCGCGGACGCCACGCCGCTCACCACCGTGGAGCCGATCCCCGTCGGGGGCTCGAAGGACCAAGTCGGGCACATCGCCGACTGGACGATCGACCGCGGCTAAACGGACGCCACCGGCCGCAGGCTGAGCGCGACCGAGTACTCCGAACTGGAGGGCGCCGCCAACGGGGCGGGCACCAACCTCAACCGGTTCCTGCACGCGCGAGGAGTCCAGCTGTTCGGGGTGTACCACCCGGCCGACCGGTTCTGGGCGTTTCAGCTCATCGAGGTGGCCTTGTTCGTCGCCGTCGCGGCGGTCCTGATCGGCGTGGTGGTGTGGCGGGTACGGCGCCGCATCATCTGGGAGGGCTTTGTCGGGTGAGGACAGCGCCAACCGGCACAATGCCCCGCATGACCGAGTTGGAACTGGTCCACCATGCCCGCTGACGCCTCTCGGGCTGTGTCGACGGAGTACGTGACCTCCCGCGACGGCACCCGCATCGGCTTCACCCGCTCCGGCAACGGCCCCGGACTCGTGCTCGTGCAAGGAGCCATGGCCGACCTGCACGCCTACGACACCCTGGCGACAGCCTTGTCGTCCTCGTTCACCGTCTACGCCGCGGACCGCAGAGGACGAGGCCTGAGCCCCAAACTGTTCGACTCACACCACACCATCACCCGCGACGTCGAGGACATCGACGCCATCCTCGCCGCGACCGGTGCCACCCGCGTGTTCGGACTCAGCTCCGGTGCCGTGATCACCCTGGAAGCCGCACGCACCCTCGACCGGATCAAGCGGATCGCGCTCTACGAACCGCCTTTCTACCCGGCCGGGATCTCCCACAGTGGCATCCAGCGGCTCAACTCGGAGATCGAACACGGCGACCTGGCCTCGGCGCTCCTGGATTCCCTCCTGGTAGCCGAAACCGCCCCCGCCCCGATCCGCCTGCTCCCCCGCTCACTCGCACGTCTGCTCGCCAGCGCCGTGATCGCGCTGGACCAACGGCGTTCCCGCCCCGGCTCGACGTTCCGCGACCTGCTGCCCGGTGTGCGCTACGACTTCCACGACGTTGCCACAGTGGACGGTGCTATGAGCACCTTCGCGGCGGTGACCATGCCGGTCCTCCTCCTCAGCGGCACCGCAAGCCCCGCCTTCCTGCTGGACGCCACCCGCAAGCTCCGCGCCCTGCTCCCCGACACCCGGCACGTCGTCATCGACGGAGCGGGCCACGACGGCCCGTGGAACACCGGCAACCCGCACGCGGTCGCCACCGCCCTGAAAACCTTCTTCGCCTGAACCGACAGCACCACCGATCCACGTGGTGCTAGTGATCACGCCGACGCACGGCCAGGTAGTCGCGCAGCCGTGCGTGCCGGAACTGGTAGCCCCCCGGCCTGCCTGAGCACACCGCGCTGGTGGGAGTCGTCCAGGAACGTCATCACCGTCCAGGGCAGGTGGCCGGTCAGCGGGAGCCACAGCCGGGCGAGGAGCCAGGGGTCTAGACGGTGACGAACAGCATCCAGATCAGCAGTCTCAGCGCGGCCATGGTCAGGAAGCCGAGCAGCCAGAGCCCGCCGTGGAACACGGTCTCGAACGGCACGCCGAACGCGGACTCGAACGCGAGGAGCAGCATCAGCCAGAACACCGCCGACCCGCCGACGCCCACCACGAGCCCCTGTCGCAGTGCGGCGCGTCGGTCGGTGCGCAGCAGTTCCAGTCGACCACTCGGCTCTCGTGGCTGTCGGGCTCGCGACCCACCGCGACACGCGCGTACGCCTCACGTTCTCGCCTGCGACCGCGCAGGTGAGTGTGCAGGAGGTTGGTCGCGATGCCGAACAACCACGCTCGTGCCGAACCGCGCGAGGAGTCGAAGCGCGCACGGCTGCGGATCGCCGAGACGAACACGTCCGCCACCAAGTCGCCAGCCGCCATCGGTGCTCATCTGGCCAGATAGCGGCAACTCGTCCGCGCGGCGGGTGAACAGAACTGTGAAGTCCTCCCCTGCCAAGGTCTCCACGACATCGGAGCTCTCGTCATCCGGGGGTGGGACTCCGTCCCGCGAACTACTGTTGATCACGGTCATCACACCGGTGCGTAGCCGCAGGGTGCTTCCACGTTCACGCGCGTCGGACGACCAGCGTGCCGAAGGCGATCGAGGTCGGCGGCGCGAACGGCAGTATTTCGCACGGGTCGTTTCGCATGCCTGATGAGGTGAGGGTCCACAGGGGCCCGATGTCAGGTTTGCGTGGACTTGGCAGGCTCCGCATCGGGAGCAATGGGCGAGCCAGCACTCAGCAGGATGAGCCCCTGGGAACTCTCAGGCTTCCCGGCGGGGCTGGTAAGCGTCAGGAGCCGACCTGGAACTTCCTGGATGTCGAAGGAGGGGGACAACCGCGAGCAGGTGAGCGCGGGGGTAGCGCCGCAACCAGCCCCGCACTGCTGCGACAGCGATCGCGCTCATGATCGGACTGTCGGTCTGCGCCTCCGTCACCGTGCCGATCGCGTCGCTCTCGGCGAAGATCGAGGAAACCGCGAAGGCCTGGAGTTCTTCCTGCGCTTCAGCGCTTGCGCGTGCTCAGTCCGAGCACCGTAGCGGCGATGATCGCGGCGATCGCAACCGAACCGATCGCCGAGGTGCTCACCGCGAACCCGCCGGCACGCACACTGGGCAATACGAACGCGAACACTGCCAGTACCAGCAATGCGATGCTCGCGATAGTGGCGATCCTCTTGTTCACAGCGCTCTCTTCTCACGGTCGGTGAGACCCGGAGGTCGTGCCCCGCCGACTGATGTGCGACGGGGCACGGCCTTCTGGTGGTCAGACCTGGTTGCGCGGGTTCCTCATCACCAGGTAGACCGCGCCGGCTGCTACCACCGCGACGATCACGTAGATCCATGGGCGGCTCAGCCCCAGCCACTGCGTGACGGCCGCGACGAGGAACCCGAGCAGCACCAGTGCGATCACGATCAGAAATTGCGATTTGTTCCTACGCAAGCGGATTCTCCGTTCGTGAGGTCATCATCCGAAGATCACCAAGCCCGCGCCGGCACCCAGCCCGAGTGCCCCACCGTAGAAAGCGCCTACCGCAGCGCCCGCCAGGCAGGTTCCGGCGGTGATGACGGCACAACCGACGATGCCCCCGACCACGCCGGCGATCGCGATGACGTCCGCCACGGTCCCCAGATCGGACTTGAACTCATCGACGCTGTAGGCGCCGGTGGGATCGCTGTTGTTGATCGGGTCGCCTTGGGCGTAGTTGTAGGAGTTGGTCTCCTGGCCGGTCGGGTCTGGTGAGCGGAAACGGGCCAGGCCCGCGTCGTAGATCCGGTAGCCCATCAGGTAGGTGCGGCGCTGCAATTGGTACGCGCCGACGTAGCGGAACGGGTTGGACGCCGCGGCCGTGCCGGTCGCGGTGACGCTGCCGTAGGGGGTGTAGCCGTACTCCGCGGCCAGGTTGCCCCCCATGTCCACCAGGGCGAGCACGGTGCCCTGATAGTCGGTGATCGCGCCGTAGCGGCCGCCTGCGGTGTCCTTCAGGCCGACCAGCAAGCCCTTGGTGTCGCGGGTGAAGCTGGAACGCTTGCCGTTGTCCACAACCTCCGATACCCCGAACACGGTGCGGGTGAACACGTGCGTCACCGCGGTGCCCCCGTCGGGGGTCTCGGTGACTGTGTTGAGCTGGGTCTGGTCGACCGTGTCGTAGGACGTGAAGTCCAGGACCTTGGTGCCACCGAGGCTTCCGCTCAGGACCTGGTTGGTCTTGCTGTAGGTGAACGAACTGTCGGGGTTGGTGGTGGAGGCGTAGTTGCCCGCGCCGTCGAACGCCACAGCGGTGTCGTTGATCTTCGTGTACTGGTCGGCCGCGTTGACCTGGTACGTGCGTCCCTCGGCCGCGGTCAGGTTCGAGGCGTTGTCGAGGGTGTAGCCGTCGTTGCCCACCTTCGACATCCGGCCCAGGCCGTCGTAGGTGTAGGCGGTGGTGACGCCCTTGATCGTCTTGGACTGGAGCTTGTCGGTGTCCGCGCCGTTGGGCTTGGTGAAGCGGTAGGCGGCCTTGAGCAGGTCACCGCCGCCGGGCTTGGTCACCGTGATCGAGGTCTGCCGTCCGGCGTTGTCGTAGCCGGTGGTCTGCACCGCGCCGCCGGGGAACGTCGTCGTGGTGCGCCGGTCGGCGTTGTCGTAGCCGAATCCGGTGGTGCCGCTGTAGGCGTCGGCCAACGAGGTCAGCCGGTCGGCGTTGTCGTAGGTGTAGGTGGCGGTGCCGGTCGGGGTGAGCAGGGTCTTGACGTTGCCGACCTTGTCGTAGGTGTAGGACACGGACTCCGTGCCGCGGGTGACCTTGGTCGGCTGGTTGCGGGGGTCGTAGGCCAACGTCCTGGTGGCGGTGGAGGTCTGGGTTCCGGTGAGGTTGCCGTTGGCGTCGAAGGTGTTGGCCTGCAACACGGTCGCGCCTTGCTTGACCGACACCACGCGGTCGACCTTGTCGTAGCCGTAGTCGACCTTGACACCGTTGCCGTCGGTCACGCTGGTGACCCGCGAGAGCGAGTCGTAAGTGTACGACGTCGGCTTCGCCGGGGCGGGCGGGGTCACCTTGGTCAGGTTGCCCGCGCTGTCGTAGTCGTAGCTGGTGACAGCGCCCTTGGCATCGGTGCGCGACCGGACCAGGCCGTTGGTGTGGTTGAAGTTCCACAGGTCGGCGTTCAGCGCCGTCGAGCGGATCTTGGTGGTGTTGCCGTTGCTGTCGTACTCACTGGTGATCTGGTTCCCCGACGGGTCCGTCACCTGGGTGGGCAGATGCGGGTGCGTGGAGTCGGTGTAGCCCACGACGTTCTTGGCCCCGGTCGCCAGCTGGGTGCCGATGAGGTTGTTGAGCGGGTCGTAGGTGTACGTGGTGGAGTTCGTGAGGGCGTTGGTGGCGGTGTTGACGTCGCTGTTGGCCGTCCACGTCCGCGACTGGGCGTGGCCGAGCGCGTCGGTCGCCTTGACCTGCCTGCCCTGGTCGTCGAACTCGTGCACGGCGGCGTGACCGTTGGCGTCGGTGACGGTGGTCTTGCGCGCGTCGACGTCGTAGGCGTACGCCGTGGTCGCGGTGCCGCCGGTGATCGGCTGGGTCAACGACGTGACGCGCTCGTCCGTGTAACCCACCGTGTACGTGCCGCCGCGGGCGTCGGTGATCGAGGTGAGCAGGCCGTCGGAGTCGTAGCCGACCGACACGGCCTTGCCGTCGCGGTCGCTGAACCGGGTGAGCCTGCCGTCGGTGTAGGTGTAGCCGCCGAAGGAGAACCCGGAGGGGTCGGTGATGGCGGTGACCTTGCCGTCGCTGGTGGCGAACGCGGTGGCCCGGCCCTGGGAGTCGACCAGGGAGGCGATGTCGCCGTCGGAGGTGTAGCGGACGGTGTTGGTGTGGCCGTTGCGGTCGGACTGGCTGATCAGCCAGCCGCTCGCGGAGAACTGCCAGGTCTCCTGGGAGTCGTGGAAGGCCAGGTTGTACTTGCCGCCTTCGACCTTCTGCAGGGTCGCCCCGACACCGGGCGCGTCGGTGTAGCCGCCGCTGCCGTTCTCCGGGTATTGCACGCAGTAGCCGTTGGGACCGCGCAGTTCCACGCTGCCGTTCCAGATCCGCAGGCCGACCGCGGGGCCGGAGTTGAGCTGCCAGTTCCCGAAGGAGTTGGTCGCCCAGTCCTGGCTGTTGTAGACGTGGTCCACCGACAGGTTCAGGCCGGTGCCCTTGAGGGTGAGGTCGCGGGCGACGACCATGACGTTGCCGTTGGAGAGGTTGACCGCCAGTTCCAGGCGGTCGCTGATCTGGTGGCGTTCCATCGGGTACGACGGGAGCGCGCCGGGGCGGTCCCACGTCGTGCACGTCACCGACGCGGGTGCGAGGTCGCTCTTGGTCTTGGGCTGCCACGCCGTGGCGGGCGGTTCGCCACCGGTGGGCGTCCGGTTGACCTGGTCCGAAGGAGTCCAGGTCGGTGGTGATGTCACCGCGCCGGACGGTGTGGGCTGGGCGGTCGCGCCCGCACTGGGCAGTCCGCTGCTCACCAGCGTCAGGGCCACTACGCCGCTGACTGAGCGCAGCACGAATCCACGTAAAATTTCTTTTCTCACAAGGAACTTCCCCCCTTGAAAACCGAACACCCCCCGGCATTCGATCCGCTGACCACTCGGTGGTGCCAGCGGACCCGACGCTAACGATCACGCCCACGAGTCGCATCTTGGCACCGGAAGACCACCCGAACGCACTAGTGGGGTTGATGGCGTCAGGTCGCGAGTGAGGCCGGTCGCATGCCGAGGTCGGTGGTCCGCTGCTTCCAGGCACGGTCGAGCAGGGTCGCCTCGCGGGACTCGAAGTACTTGAGGATCGCGGACTTGGTGAGGTGGCTGCGGCGGCTCGGCTCGTCGAGGGGGATCCTGCTGGTCAGCGCACACTCCACCGCTGGTTCGGTTGACCGCTGCACGACCAGAGGATCAGCTTCGTGCCGTTGGCTGTTCCGTGGCCGGAGGCGTCCATGCACAGGGTTGTCGCCGCGTTGGTGATCGAGCCGTCGGAGTTCACGTTCCACTGCTGGTTGGGTTGGCCGTTGCAGTCCCGGACGACTACCGGCGTGCCGTTGCCGGAGGCGTCGAGGCACTTGCCGCCGGAGGTCAACTGCTTGCCGGAGGTGTAGGTCCACGACTGGTTGGACTGGCCGCCGCAATCCCACAGTTGGACCTGCGTGCCGTTGGTGCTCCCGGTGGGCACGTCCACGCAGCGGCCCGACTCCGTGCCGACGATCTGCTTGCCGGACGGAACTGTGGGGTCGCCGATCGAGCCCGCGACCGACCGCAGCGCCGAGTACCAGGTGGCGGCCATCTTGTCGTAGCCGGTGGCCGTGGGGTGGATGCCGTCGACGAGGTCTCCGGTGCCGAGTGCGGAGTGCAGGTCGACCAGGTGGACCCGTTTGCCCGCGTTCGCCTTGCCCTGCACGATGCCGGGGATCGAGGCGTTGAACGTGCGCGCGGCGGACTCCTGCCCGGAGTTGGCGAGGGGGATGATCGTCGCGACGAACACCTCCGCGTTCGGGACCGTCGCCGTGATGGTGTCGACCAGGGTGGACAGCCTTCCCGGCGCGCCGCCGACGTTGAAGTTCTGGAGGATGTCGTTGGTGCCGATGTGCAGCAACACGGTGCGCGGGGTGGTGCTGCGCAGCCAGCCGGCGACGTTGGCGTTGACCTGGTCGATGCGCCAGCCGGGATGCCCCTCGTGGTCGTGGTCGCCCAGCGACGACGGGCCGTTGAACTGCGACCCCACGAAGTCCACCCGGTAACCGGCGCTCGCGGTCCGCTGCCACAGCCCGATCCGGTACCCGCCGGGGACCTGGGTCCCCTCGGTGATCGAGTCGCCCAACGGCATCACGCGCACGCCGCCGTTCGACTCGGCGACGGCGGACCCGGTCGCCGACACCACCCCGGCGACCAGGGCCGCGACAGCGATCATCGACCTCACGAATGCCCGCATCGTTGCCCCTCCGCGTTCGACGGACGATGGGCCAACGCTCACCACCGACCCTTTCGGGCACAGTGCCGCACGAGAATCGGCTAAAGCAACCGCCTTGCGCTTTAGCTCGGGTCAGGTCGTCATCCTCGTCGAGTCGATCACCGAAGGAAGACCATCCGCCAGGAGCACGGCAGCGGACTAGCCGACGTCGCGGCGGAGCAGGTCTTCCTCGGTTTCGCCGCGGACGAGCACGGTGGACGTGCCGTTGTGCAGGCCGATCAGGGGTGGGCGGCACACCTGGTTGTAGTTGGACGCCAGTAAGTGGTGGTAGGCGCCGGTGCACGGGACGGCCAGCAGGTCGCCCGCGTGGATGTCGGCGGGTAGCGGGACGTCCGAAGCGACTACGTCGCCTGCTTCGCAGTGCCTGCCAACCACCGTCATCGGGGTGCGGCGGGCGGGTGAGGTGCGGCCGATCAGGCGGACCGAGTAGCGCGCGCCGTACAGCGACGGGCGTGGGTTGTCGCTCAGGCCGCCGTCGACAGCTACGAAGGTTGTGGGGCCGCGCTTGACGGTGACGACGCGGTACACGGTCACGCCTGCCGTGGCGACGATCGAGCGGCCGGGTTCGATGATCAGTTTGGGCACGGGGACGCCGTGGGACTGGCATTCGTAGTGGAGGGCCACGCGGAGGCGGGTGGCGTAGCCGGCGAGGTCGAAGGGGTCGTCCTCGGGGAGGTACGGGACGGCGAAGCCGCCGCCCAGGTCCAGTTCGTGGATGGTGACGTCGGGGTGGAGTTCGGCGATCAGGTCGACCATGCGGCGGGCGGCGAGTTCGAAGCTCGCGACCCGGCGCACCTGGGAGCCGATGTGGCAGTGCAGGCCGGTCAGTTCCAGGTTGGGGTGGGACAGGACGCGGCGGACGGCGTCCGACGCCGCACCCGTGGCCAGGGAGAAGCCGAACTTCTGGTCGTCGGTGCCGGTGGTGATCGCTCGGTGGGTGTGGGCGTCCACGCCGGGCGTGACGCGGATCAGCACGCGTTGTCGGGAACGGGCCAGTGCGGCGAGTTGGTCGATCTCGTCTAGGGAGTCCACGACGATGCGGACGTCGCCGTAGGCGAGTGCGGCCTTGAGGTCATCGGGGGTCTTGGCGTTGCCGTGCACCAGGATTCGTGACGCTGGGAAGTTCACCGAGCGAGCGACGGCGAGTTCGCCCGCGGAGCAGACGTCGAGCGACAGGCCCTCCTCGGCGATCCAGCGGAGCACCGCGCGGCAGCTCAGCGCCTTGCCCGCGTAGGTGACCTCGGCCTCCGGCAGCGCCGCGCGGAACGCTCGGCAGCGGGCGCGCACGGTGGTCTCGTCGAGGACCGTGACCGGGGTGCCGAAGGTGGCGGCCACGGACGCGAGTCGGACGCCTGCGACGTGGAGGTCGTCGTCCTGCGTGGTGGTGTCGGGCCAGAGGTGTGCGGGCACCTTGTCGGCCAGGGAGACGGCGAGGGTGGGGAGGATGTCTGCGAGGGTCACGGTGTCCATTCCACTGCCTGCCAACGGTTTCGTGGCGATTCTGGACGCGCCCCTGACACGGTGGCGGGGAATTCTGACGCTTTCCTGACACGGCAAGAGGACCCGTGCGGGAGCCGCACGGGTCCTCAAGCGACACGTCGCTACTTCGCGGCCTGCACCGCCAGGTTCAGCGGGAGGACGTCGACGGCCGGGTCGCCGAGCACGCCCAGGCCCCGCCCGGTGGTGTTCTCCGCGATCAGTTCACGGATCCGGTCGGCGGGCAGGCCGGTCACCCGTGCCACGCGGGCCACCTGCAAGTCGGCGTAGGCGGGGCTGATCTGCGGGTCCAGTCCGGACGCCGAGGCGGTCACGGCGTCGGCGGGGACCTGGTCGGGTGTGACGCCTTCCCGTTGGGCGATCAGGGTTCGGCGTTCGGCGATCACGGCGTCGTAGTCGGTGTTCACCGCGGACTTGTTGCTGCCCAACGAGGTCGCCGGGTCGCCGGGGCCCAGCGGGTCCGACGACAGCGCGGAGGGCCGGTTGTGGAACCACGGGTCGTTCGCCGGGTCGGCCGCGACCGGGTCGACGCCGATCAGCGAGGACCCGACCGCTTGGCCGTTCCGCGTGATGACCGAGCCTTCGGCGTGGGCCTCCAGGCCGGGGATCCGGCCGATCCCCCACACCGCGAGCGGGTAGAGGACGCCGGTGATCACGGTCAGCACCAGCAGGATGCGCAATCCGGCCAGGGATTGCTTGACGAGGTTGTTCACGGTTTACCCGATTCCAGGGACGAGTCGGACGAGCAGGTCGATCAGCCAGATCCCGGCGAACGGCGTCACGACGCCGCCGAGGCCGTAGACCAGCAGGTTGCGCCGCAGCAGCGCGGAGGCGCTGGACGGCCGGTACCGGACTCCCCGCAGCGCCAACGGGATCAGCACCACGATGATCAGCGCGTTGAAGATCACCGCGGACAGGATCGCCGACTGCGGGGTGGCCAGGTGCATGATGTTGAGCTTGTCGAGCTGCGGGTAGATCCCGGCGAACATGGCGGGCAGGATCGCGAAGTACTTCGCGAGGTCGTTGGCCACGCTGAACGTCGTCAGCGCGCCGCGGGTGATCAGCAGCTGCTTGCCGATCTCGACGATCTCGATCAGCTTGGTCGGGTCCGAGTCCAGGTCGACCATGTTGCCCGCCTCCTTGGCGGCGGACGTGCCGGTGTTCATCGCGACGCCGACGTCGGACTGCGCCAGCGCGGGGGCGTCGTTGGTGCCGTCGCCGGTCATCGCGACCAGCTTGCCGCCCTCCTGCTCCCGGCGGATCAGCGCCATCTTGTCCTCGGGCTTGGCCTCGGCGAGGAAGTCGTCGACCCCGGCCTCGTCGGCGATGGCCTTGGCGGTCAACGGGTTGTCGCCCGTCACCATCACGGTCTTGATGCCCATCGCCCGCAGTTCGGCGAACCGCTCCTTCATGCCCGGCTTCACCACGTCGGACAGCCGGATCACGCCGCGCACCACCGCGACACCGTCGCGTTCCTCGGCGACCACCAGCGGGGTGCCGCCCTGCTCGCTGATCTCGTCGACGACGGGCCCGACCTCGCCGGAGACCTCGCCGCCCTGCTCCAGCACCCACGCCCGCACCGCGGCGGCCGCGCCCTTGCGCACCCGCAGGCCGTCGAGGTCGATGCCGCTCATCCGGGTGTTCGCGGAGAACTCGACGAACTCGCCGGTCTTCTCGTGGTCGGTCGCCTCGGCCGACAGCCCGTGCAGTTCGCCGCAGAGTTCGACGATGCTGCGTCCTTCGGGCGTGCCGTCGGCCAGGCTCGACAGCCGGACCACCTCGGCGAGCCGCTCGGGCGTGGTGCCGCCGACGGGCACGAAGTCGGTCGCGCGCCGGTTGCCGAAGGTGATGGTGCCGGTCTTGTCCAGCAGCAGCGTGTCGATGTCGCCCGCGGCCTCCACGGCCTTGCCGGAGGTGGCCAGGACGTTGCGCTGCACCAGGCGGTCCATGCCCGCGATGCCGATCGCGGACAGCAGCGCGCCGATCGTGGTCGGGATCAGGCAGACCAGCAGCGCGGTCAGCACGATCACCGACTGGGCGCTGCCCGAGTAGGCGGCCATCGGCTGGAGCGCCACGACGGCGAGCAGGAAGATGATCGTCAACGTCGACAGCAGGATCGTCAACGCGATCTCGTTCGGCGTCTTCTGCCGCTCCGCGCCCTCGACCAGCGCGATCATCCGGTCCACGAACGACTCGCCGGGCTTGGTGCTGATCTTGACCACGACCCGGTCCGACAGCACGGTCGTGCCGCCGGTGACGGCGCACCGGTCGCCGCCGGACTCGCGGATCACCGGCGCGGACTCACCCGTGATCGCCGACTCGTCGACGGTCGCGATACCCTCGACCACGTCGCCGTCGCCGGGGATCACCTCACCCGCCTCGACCACGACCAGGTCACCGATGCGGAGGTCGGTGCCGGGCACCACCTCCTCGCGGCCGTCCTCCCCGAGCCGCCGGGCGACGGTGTCCTTCTTGCTTTTGCGCAACGACTCCGCCTGCGCCTTGCCGCGCCCTTCGGCGACGGCTTCGGCGAGGTTGGCGAACAGCACGGTGAACCACAGCCAGGCCGCGACGCCGATGGAGAACCCGCTGGGGTCGCCGACGGCGAACACCGTGACGAGCACGGACCCGACCCAGACGACGAACATGACGGGGTTGCGGAGCTGGTGGCGCGGGTCGAACTTGCGCAGCGCGTCCGGGAAGGAGGTGAGCAGCTGCCGGGGGTTGAACACTCCCCCGCCGACCTGACGTCCCGGCACGGGCGGGTGAACGTCCTGGGGAGTCCGCTGTGGACGGTGGGCGGTGGTGGTCACAGCAGTGCCTCCGCGATGGGACCGAGTGCGAGAGCGGGAACGAACGTGAGCGCGGCGACCAGCACGACGCTGCCGCCGAGCAGCGTGGCGAACAACGGTCCGGTGGTGGGCAGGGTGCCCGCGGTCTCCGGGACCTTCTTCTGCGCGGCGAGCGAGCCGGCGAGGCAGAGGACGGCGACGATCGGGACGAACCGGCCCAGCAGCATGCAGACGCCGAGCGAGGACTGGAACCAGTCGTTGGTGACCGTGATCCCGGCGAACGCGCTGCCGTTGTTGTTCGACGCGGACGCGTAGGCGTAGAGGACCTCGGAGAACCCGTGCGCGCCGGGGTTGTTGAGCGCGCCGCTGGTGCCCGGCAGCATCAGCGCGACGCCGACGCCGAGCAGCAGCACGGTCGGCATCGCCAGGATCGACACCGCCGCGGCGGTCACCTCGCGCTTGCCGAGCTTCTTGCCCAGGTACTCCGGCGTGCGACCGACCATCAGGCCTGCCAGGAACATCGCGATGATCGCCATGACCAGGATGCTGTACAGGCCGGTGCCGACGCCGCCGGGCGTCATCTCGCCGAACAGCATGTTCAGCAGCGTTCCGCCGCCGCCGAGTCCGCTGTAGCTGTCGTGCGCGGAGTTCACCGCGCCGGTGGACGTGCCCGTGGTCGAGTCGGCGAACAACGTCGATCCGGCGACGCCGAAGCGGGTCTCCTTGCCCTCCATGGGGCGCAGGCCGTGGGCCTCGGCCCACCAGATCACCGCGAGCATCCCCGACCACAGCGTGCCCATCACGCCGAGCAGCACGTACCCCTGCTTGGGGTTGCCGACCAGCGTGCCGAACGTGCGGGTCAGCGACACGGGGATCACCAGCAGCAGGAAGATCTCCAGCAGGTTCGCCCACGCGTTCGGGTTCTCGAACGGATGCGCCGAGTTGGCGTTGAAGATGCCACCGCCGTTGGTGCCCAGCAGCTTGATGGACTCCTGGCTGGCCGCCGGGGCCAGCGCGATGGTGTGCGACACGCCGTCCGGGCCGACCACCGTGACACCCTGGCGCAGGCTCATCACCACGCCGAGTCCGATGAGGACGATCGCGGACACGAACGCCATCGGCAGCAGGATCCGCAGCGTGCCGCGGACCAGGTCGACCCAGAAGTTGCCGAGCCGGTCGGTCTTGGACCGGATGAACCCGCGCACCAACGCGACGGCCACGGCCAGGCCGACGGCGGCGGACACGAAGTTCTGCACGGTCAGGCCGACCATCTGCACCGCGTGGCCCATGACGACCTCGGGCACGTAGGACTGCCAGTTCGTGTTCGACACGAAGCTGGCGGCGTTGTTGAACGCCATGCCCGGCGCGACCGCGCCGCGACCGAAGTCGAACGGCAGCAGCGGTTGCAGGCGTTGCAGCAGGTAGAGGAAGACCACGGAGACAAACGAGAAGCCCAGGACCCCTTGGGCGTAGGTGCCCCAGCGCTGTTCGGAGTCGGGGTTTACCCGCACGAAGCGGTAGAGGGCGGTCTCCACGCGGCTGTGCTTGGCCGAACTGAACACGCGGGCCATGTAGTCGCCGAGGGGGCGGTAGACCACCGCCAGCGCCGCGAAGAGGAGACCTACCTGGAGCAGGCCTGCCAAAGTCGATGACATCAGAACTTCTCCGGCCTGATCAGCGCGACGAACAGGTACACGATCAACAGCAGGGCGAGCACGCCGCCCACGGCGTTCGCCAGAACCCCGGTGCCGCTCACAACCGCTCCAGACCGCGCAACGTCAGCGCCAGCAGCGCGAAGACACCGATCAGCAGCAAGGCGTAGGCCAGGTCGGCCATCTGCGTTGCTCCTTCCCCACATGGGCTCAAGGCCACCCCGACGGCGACCGCGACAGGGATGAGCGTGCGCCGCGAAGTCAGCCGTTCGGCGGTCCCTGACGTGTCCTTGACACCCGCGACCGGGGGTTTTACGCGATCCTGACGCCGTGGTGACAGCGGTCGCAGCCCGTCACCCGATCCAGGCGCGTGAGGTCGGCGAACCGGCTACGCGGGGTAGCGCGCGAGCAGCGGGTTCAAGGTCGCTCGCAAGATCGGCGAAGGACCGGCGGGGCACGGTGGGCGGCGCACCGGGCACGGAGGGGTTGCCCGGTCGCGACTCCACCAGACCCTCGGCGACGGGGGGAGCCGTCGCCGCCGACCAGTTCCCGCGATCCAGGAGAACTCGACACCATGGCACGAATCCGAACCCTGCTCGGCCTGCTCACGGCGGCCGCCGCGCTGATGGTCACCGTCGTCCCGGCCGCGTCCGCGCACACCCAGGCCGAGGCGATCCTCAACGGCTGCGGCTCCGGTTTCCACCTCGTCACCGACGGCACGCGCGCCATCACGACCGGCGGCTCGACCTGGGGGTACGTCCACCTCACCTACAACAGCGCGACCGGCGCGAACTGCGTGGTCACCCGCAAGACCGCCTACCACGGCACCCCGTCGCGGGTGAGCGTGGAACTGGTCGTGCAGAACGACGCCTCGTACTACCGCGCCGACCTCGACGCGGAGCACTGGGAGTCCGTGACCCACAACGCGGCGGGCCGGTGCGTGATGTACTCCGGCTGGGTGTGGAACCCGGCGGGCACGGTCATCGCCTACGGCGGCCGCCAGTCCTGGGGCAACTGCGGCTGACCCCGACACGAGCGGACCCGTCCCGCCGTCGCGGGCGGGTCCGTTCAGGTCACGCGCCGACCGGGAAGTCCGCGCCGCGGGACACGGCCTCGTGCGCGCGGACCTCGGCGAGGGTCTCCTCCAGCGCCGACACGACCCGGTCGTACCCAGCCCCGCCGAGCACCAGCCGCCGGGGCGGGTGGGCGGAGTTCACCGCCGCCACCACGGCTTCCGCGCCGCGCCGGGGGTCGCCGGGCTGGTTGCCGTGCTGCTCGACCATGGTGGCGTTGACCGCCTCCAGCAGCGGCCGGTAGTCCTCGACGGCCTCGGTCACGGGCTCGTGGGCGAACCCGGCGTAGGCGCTGGTGCGGAACGCGCCCGGCTCCACGGTCAGCACGTTGATCCCCAGGGGCTCGACCTCGGCGCGCAGGACCTCCGTCAGGCCCTCGACCGCGAACTTCGCCGCCGAGTACGACCCGAAGCCCGGCACCCCTGCCAGGCCCGCGACCGACGACATGGTGACGATCCACCCGTCGCCGCGGGCGCGCATACCGGGCAGGACCGCGCGGGTCACGTCCAGCACAGCGAAGAAGTTCAGCTCGAACGAGTCGCGCAGGGCCTTGTCGTCCATGCCCTCGACCGAGCCGACCCAGCCGCGTCCGGCGTTGTTGACCAGCACGTCGATGCCGCCGAAGTGGGCTTCCGCGGTGGCCACGGCCTCGCGCACCCGGTCGCCGTCGGTGACGTCCAGCGGCAGGACGAGCACGCGGTCGCCGTGGCGCTCGGCCCACTCCCCCAGCGGCTCGGTCCGGCGGGCCGTGAGCACCACCCGGCCGCCGTCGCGCAGCGCGGCGTCCGCGAAGGCCGCGCCGAAGCCGCCGGGGGTGCCTCCGGTGATGAACCAGGTCTTCATGTCCGTCCCCTCGTCGAGTGACTTCGTTCTTAGCAGTCACCGTAACCGGGGTGACTGCTAAAGTCGAACCGACTTCGGAGGAAGGGACGGCGACCAGTGGTCAGCAAGATCCGGCTGGAAGACCGCGAGTGCCCGCTGTCGACGGCGCTGGGCTACGTCGGCGAGTGGTGGACGCTGCTGCTCCTGCACGACTGCTTCGACGGCTACCGCCGCTTCGACCAGTTCCAGGACAACCTGAAGATCTCCACCAGCATCCTCACCAGCAGGCTGAAGACGCTGGTGGCCAACGGAGTGCTGGAGAAGCGGCCGTACCAGACCAATCCGGTGCGGCACGAGTACGTGCTCACCGACCTCGGCCGGTCGCTGCGCCCGGTCGTGGTCGCGCTCGCCGCGTGGGGCAACTCCCGGCTCGACCCGGCCGACCGCAGCATGATCCTGGTCAACGCCGAGACGGGTGAGGAGGCCGAGCCGGTCCTGGTCGACCGCGCCACCGGCCGCCGCGTCGACGGCGACGACTACGTGTTCGCCGCGGGCCCGGCCGCGAGCCCGGCGTTCCGCGACCGCTACCCGGACTCGGCGGGCTAGGAGGCCGTGCGGTCCAGGTACGCCTGCCGCGCTCGGATCAGCTCGGTCAGGTGCGCGGCCGTCCACGCGCAGGTCGTCTCCATCACCCCGAGCAGGGACCGCCCGAGGTCGGTGATCTCGTACTCGACGCGCGGCGGGATCTCCGGGTAGGCGTGCCGCTCGACGAACCCGTCGCGCTCGGCCGCCCGCAGGGACTCGGTCAGCACCTTCGGCGTGATCCCCCGCAGCGGGACCTGGAGTTCGGAGAAGCGCCGCCTGCCGTCCTTGAGGCAGACCAGGATCCGCGCGGTCCACTTGTCGCCGATGCGGACCGGTCCCAGGACGTCGCCGCAGTCGTCGAACATCGCCGGGTCGAGCGGCTCACTCATGTCCCCGAGGGTACTCACTACCGTTGCGGGAACTGGGGTACGGCCCTCTAGCGTCCGCTCCGGCGGCCGGTGGCGAGCACCGGCCCTGGCGAACGGGAGCTGCTGGGGTGAGCAGGATCGTGGTGTTCGGCGCGGGCGGCAAGGCGGGTCGACGGGCCGTCGCGGAAGCGGTGTCGCGCGGGCACGAGGTGACGGCGGTGGTGCGGGATCCCGCCGCGCACGCGGGGCTCGGCGGGACCGTGGTGGCGGGTGACGTGACGGACGCGGCGAGCGTGGCGGCGGTGGCGCGCGGCCACGACGCCGTGGTGCAGGCCGCTTACCAGGCTGGTGCGCCCGACTTCTTCGGGGACGCGGCGAAGGCGCTGCTGGCCGGACTCGCGGAGGCGGGCGTCGGCCGTTTGGTGGCGGTGGGGATCGGCACGACGCTGGAGGTCGCGCCGGGCGTGCCGCTGCACGACACGGAGGGCTTCCCGGCGGACGGCCGGGCGTTCTCCCTCGGCCACGCGGCCCAACTGGAGGTCTTGCGCGCCGGTGGGACCGAGGTCGACTGGGTGGTGCTCGCGCCGCCGCCCGTGGTGCTCGACGCGGAGGCCGAGCGCACCGGCGCGTACCGGTCCGGGGGCGTGGCCGTGCTGGAGGGCGCGGACGCGTTCTCCTACGCCGACCTCGCCGTGGCGCTGATCGACGAGGTCGAGCACCCGGAGCACCACCGGGCGCTGGTCGCCATCGCGTGACGGCCGGGTTTCCGCCGCTGTGTCCCGACAGGGCGGCGGAAACCCGCCGGATGCCCCTTGACCCACCCCTGCTTGTTCGGGTCCGATGATTCTGCGCCGCCTTCTGATCAGTTTTGTTCGATCCCGAAGAATTGGGGCTGTATGAAGCACGCAACGAAGCGTCGGACAGCACTCGGCTCTGCCCTGCTCGGACTGCTCACCGTCGTCGGCTCGGTCGTCGTCCCCGCGACGCCCGCCGCGGCACTGGAGAACGGCCTGGCCCAGACCCCCGCCATGGGCTTCAACAACTGGAACTCCACGCACTGCCGCGCGGAGTTCAACGACCAGATGGTCCGCGGCATCGCCGACCTGTTCGTCTCCCGCGGCCTCAAGGACGCCGGCTACAACTACGTCAACATCGACGACTGCTGGGCCGAGTCGTCGCGCGACGGGAGCGGCAACCTCGTGCCGAACCGGACGCGGTTCCCCAACGGCATCAAGGCCGTCGCCGACTACGTGCACGGCAAGGGCCTGAAGTTCGGGCTGTACACCAGCGCGGGCACCAAGACCTGCGACAGCCAGGGCTTCCCCGGCGGGATCGGCCACGAGCGGCAGGACGCGGCCCTGTTCGCGTCGTGGGGCGTGGACTACCTGAAGTACGACAACTGCGGCGACCACCTCGGCCAGAGCGCGCAGCAGCGCTACACCGCGATGCGCGACGCCCTGCGCGACACCGGCAGGCCGATCCTGTTCTCCATCTGCGAGTGGGGCTCGAACTCGCCGTGGGACTGGGCGCAAGGCGTCGGGAACAGCTGGCGCACGACCGGTGACATCGAGGACAACTACGGCAGCATGCTGAACATCTTCAAGTCCAACGTGCAGCGGTCGACGGACTCGCAGCGCGGCGCGTGGAACGACCCGGACATGTTGGAGGTCGGCAACGGCGGCATGACCGACACCGAGTACCGCAGCCACTTCACGCTGTGGTCGATGATGAACGCCCCGCTGCTCATCGGCGCGGACCTGCGGTCCGCGAGCGCCGCCACGTACGCGATCCTCACCAACCGCGACGTCATCGCGCTCGACCAGGACAGCCTCGGCGTGCAGGCGACGGAGTTGAGCAGCACCAACGGTCTGCACGTCCTGACCAAGCCGCTGGACAACGGCGACGTCGCCGTGGCGCTGTTCAACGAGACCGGCTCCACCGCGACCATCGGCACCACGGCGGCCGCCGCGAGCCTCGGCAACGCCACCTCCTACCGGCTGACGGACCTCTGGTCGAAGGCGGTCACCACCACGTCCGGCACGATCTCCGCCTCCGTCCCGGCCCACGGCACGGTGGTCTACCGCGTGGCGCGGACGGGCACGTTCGCCACCCCGCCGTCCGGCACGACCCAGGTCTCGTCCTTGACCGCGAGCCTGGCGGCCAGCGCGTGGGGCCCGGTCGAAACCGACCGCAGCAACGGCGAACGATCTTCGGGTGACGGCCGCACGCTGACCATCGGCGGCACGACGTACCCGCGCGGCATCGGCGTGCACGCCCGCAGCGAGGTCCGCTACTACCTCGGCGGGCGCTGCACGACCTTCCAGGCGACGGTCGGGTTGGACGACGAGGTCGGCGACAACGGCAGCGTGACGATGGAGGTGTGGGCCCCTGGCCGCCAACTCGCGACCAGCGGCGTCGTCCGCGGCACCGACACGGCCAAACGCGTGACGGCGGACGTGTCGGGCCAGCAGTACGTCCACCTGGCCGTGCTGCCCACGGTGGACGGCGCCCGCTACGACCACGCGGACTGGGCGGACGCGACGATCACGTGTAGCTGACCGGAGGACGACCGGGTCGGTGAGGTGACCGACCCGGTCGTGCCCCCGTTAGCGGAACACCACGGCCGTGCCGTACGCGTCGGCCGCGCTGACGAAGAAGCCGTCCGGCACCGGGTGGGTGGTGATCCCGTTGGCCTCGATCAGGGTGCGGGCCATCGTCAGGTCTTCCACGACCACGCCCTGCGCCGCCCAGAACGGCAGCACGGGGGCGGTCTCGCCGGGCAGGACCTCGGGCAGCGCCGAGGCGGGGATGATCTCCACGCGGCCCACGCGGAGTTGGAACACCTGGCGGGGACCGTCGGTCGTGGCCGGGCGGCCGAGCATCGCCGTGTACCGGTCGCGGTAGGCGGGCAGTTCGTCGTCTGCGACGACCAGCAGCACGGAGTCCAGGTAGCGGGCTCCGTTGGCGTGCTCGAGGAACCTCGGCTGGTGGACGAACTGCGGGGTCAGGTGTTCGGCGGTGTGCAGGATGCCCTCGGGGGTCTTGGCGCGGTCGATGTGGACGCTGCGGGCGCGCACCGTGGCCGGGCCGTCGGGGGTGTCGACCGGGCGTTGCAGCGACAGGACGCCGGACGACGCGAGGTCGACCGAGCGCAGCCGGACGAGCGCGTGCTCGGAGTCGCCGAAGCCGAACGAGGCGCCGTGCAGGCCCTGGTAGCGGTCGACCAGCGGCAGGACGTGCCACGGGTCGGGCGCGGCGGCGTCGACGATGCCGATCAGCTCGATGAACGACTCGCCGAAGTAGGCGCAGCGGTTGGCGGTGCAGCTGGGCACCATCGGGCCGCCCGCCTCGACCGTCACCGCGTGCCGGGATTCCGGGCTCAGCGTGAACCCGAGTTCCTCGTAGCGCGCCCAGGTCTTCTCGTACTCCCCGGTGACGTTGATCGAGTGGTCGACGTGGTCGGTGTCCATGGCGTGGGTCATGTCCCAACGATCACCCACGCCGCCGGCGCGCGGATGGGCCGACCTGGTGGTTTGTTATGGTGCGATCGGGGGACACGTTGTGCTCGCGGTTGGCACCGACGGCTCGGCACCGCCCTGCCCGATCGCCGTCGAACCCGAGGAGAGCAGCCACCATGTGCGCCGCGTGCGGAGTGCCCGCCCACATCGTCGAAGCCCCGCCGGAACCGGTCGTGCCCGCCGTCCCGCGCAAGTTCGCCGCGCTGCGCAACAAGGACTGCCGCCCGTACCTGTTCGGCGCGGGCCTGGCGATGATGGCCGACAACATCGAGCACGTGATCACCTACTGGGTGTTGTGGGAGAAGTTCCACTCCCCCGCGCTCAGCGGGTTCCAGGTGATCAGCCACTGGCTGCCGTTCCTGTTCTTCTCGGTCTACTTCGGGTCGCTGGCCGACCGGTTCGACTGCCGCAGGCTCATCCAGGCCGCGCAGGTGCTGTTCATGCTGGTGTCGGCGGCGTGGGGCGTGCTGTTCCTGACCGGGACGCTCCAGGTGTGGCACGCGTGCGTGCTGCTGGTGCTGCACGGGTGCGCGGGCGCGCTGTGGGGTCCGGGCGAGCAGTTGCTGCTGCACGACTTCGTGGAACCGGACGAACTGCCCAGCGCGGTCCGGTTGAACGCCACGTTCCGCAGCCTCGGCGTGCTGTTCGGGCCGGTGGTGGGGTCCGCGCTGCTGCTCCTGCTGGGGCCGACCGCCGGGATCTTCGCGAACATCGTGTTCTACCTGCCGCTCACGCTGTTCCTGTTCCGCACGAAGTTCACCGGCCACACCCGCAACGACGGCGTCCCCCGCGCCCGGCTGGGTGTCGTGGACTCGCTGCGCGTGCTCCGCGACGTGCGCTCGAACCGCACCCTGGTCAGCATGATCGTGCTGGCGGGCCTGGGTTCGTTCTTCGTCGGGGCGTCGCTGCAGTCGTCGATGCCGATCTTCGCCCACGACCTGGGCACCAGCGGCGCGGGCCTCACGTACGGGGTGCTGCTGTTCGCCAACGGCGCGGGCGGCGTGATCGGCGGCATCCTGTTGGAGGCCACCGGCCGGATCAAGCCGAACGTGAAGGCGGCCGTGTTCAGCACCGCCGTCTACGGCTTGACGAGCCTGTTCTTCGCGTTCACCGCGAGCTACCCGGTGGCGCTGCTGATGCTGCTGGTCGGCGGCGTGGCCAACATGGCGTCCATGTCGATCGGTCAGACCGTCGTCCAACTCCTCGCCCCGCCGGCGGACCGCGGCCGCGTCGTGGGCCTCTACGGCATGTCCTCGGGCGGCCTGCGAGCCGGCAGCGGCTTCACCGTCGGCCTGCTCGGCGCGGCGGTGGGCGTGCACTGGTCACTGGGCCTCAGCGCGCTGGCCCTCTGCCTGGGCACCGCCGCCGCGGGCTACTACGCCCTGCGTGGCGGCGGTGACCCGGCGGTCTAGAAGATCACGATCAGCAGCAGGATCACCGCGAAGGCGATGGCGAGGCCGATGATGGCGTTGGTGCCCGGCGCTTTGCGGTGGTGGGCCTGCACGGTGGTGGTGCGGAACCAGCTGTACGGCGTGCGGCGTCGGTGTCGCTGAACCCAAGGCATGTCCGCTCCCAGCAAGTCGTCGGTCTTCGTTGCTGGAGTGGTACCCGGAGTGGGCCTCGGGAACACCTGTTCGGGTGATCCAAATTCCTCGGACCGCCCGAATATCCTCCATGCGACTCGACGACCGGCTGCACGCGACGCTCATGCACGCCACCGCGCGCTGGACGGTCCGCTACGGCGAGAACCTCCGGTTCGCCGGGTCGGACCTGCCGAAACCCCGTGTGCGCAAGGTGGACACGCGGCACGGGAAGGTGCCGGTGCACGTCTACGCGGGCTCGGAGCGGGGCGCGTACGTGCACTTCCACGGCGGCGCCTGGCTGATGCGCCATCCCGGCATGGACGACTGGTGGTGCCGATACGTGGCCGCTACCACGGGGCTCACGGTGGTGAACATCGACTTCCGCACCGGCCCGTACGTGGCGTACCCGGTGGCGCAGCACCAGTGCCACGACGCGGCGGCGTGGGCGGCCGGGGAGTTCGACCGGGTCGCGGTCGGCGGGTTCTCCTCCGGCGGCGGACTCGCGGCGGCGGTGTGCCTGCAAGCGCGGGACGCCGGGTCGTTCCGCCCCGTGCTCCAAGTGCTCGGGGTGCCCGCCCTGGACATGGCGAGCGACCTGGACGACGGGCCGGGCATGATCTCCGCGGGGCTCCGGCGGCTGGTGCGCCGCGTCTACTTCCCCGACCCCGCCACCCGCGCGGACGCCTACGCCTCCCCCGTGCTCGCGCCGGACCTGACCGGCCTGCCGCCCGCGGTCGTGCTGACCGCCGAACGGGACGTGCTGCGGCCGGACGGCGACCGCTACGCGGCCCGGCTGCGGGAGGCGGGCGTGCCCGTGCGGCACGACCTGACCCCGAACGTGGACCACTACTTCCTCACCGAGAACCCCGAGCGCGCCCGTGCCACGATGGCGATGGTCGCGGCCGCGATCCGAGACGCCGTCGCCGACCGATGACGACGGCCCGCCGAGGGAGTCCTACCCGCCATGACCGATGACCTCTGGGCCCTCGTCCACGCCGAACGCGCGGCGCTCGCCGACGACCTCGCCGACCTGCCCGCCGAGCGGTGGTCCACGCCGTCGCTGTGCACGGGCCTCACAGTGCGGGAGGTGCTCGCGCACATCACCGCCTCGGCGAACCTCAACGCCGTGCGGTGGCTCGCGGGCGTGATCCGCTGCCGGTTCGACTTCGACAAGATGGTGGCCATGCGGCTGGCCGAGCACCTGGGCGACTCCCCCGCCGACACGCTCGACCGGTTCCGCCGCATCGTCACGAGCACCACCAAACCGCCCGTCCCCGTCCTCGCGCTGCTCGGCGAGACGATCGTCCACGGCGAGGACGTCCGCCGCCCGTTGGGCGTGCACCGCACCTACCCGGTCGCCACGATCACGCGGCTGGCCGAGTACTACGCGAGCACCGACCAGGTCGTCCGCGCCAAGGGCCGAGTCGACGGCCTGCGGCTCGTCGCGACGGACGGCCCGTTCACCACCGGCGACGGACCGCTCGTCACGGGCCAGACCGTGGCGCTGATCATGGCGATGACGGGCCGCTCGGCGTTCTGCGACGACCTAGAAGGCGACGGCGTCCCGGCTCTGCGCGCCGCAGCAGGCTGAGGATCGCCAGCGCGGCGCCCGCGGCCACCAGTTCCGCCACCGGGAAGCTGATCCACAGCCCGAGGACGCCGAACAGGCTGAACACCAGCAGCAGCGGCACCCGCACCGCGATGATCACCCCGGTCGAGATCGCGTACGACGGGACCGGCCGCCCCACGGCCTGGAAGTACGCCGACACCAGGATCGCCACGCCCGCCAGCGGGTAGCTCAGCGCGATGATCCGCAGAGCGCCCACGGCCGCGGCCCGCACGGCGGGGTCGTCGGTGAACGCCGCGGCCACCGGCTCGGCGAACACCACGACCAGCAGGCACGCGACCGTCCCGTAGGCGACCGAGGCGCGCAGCGCGAGCGTGCGCGCCCGGTCCGCCCGACCTGTCTCCCCGCGTCCGGTGTCGTAGCCGATCAGCGGCTGCATCCCTTGGGAGATCCCGAGTTGGGGCATCAGCACGAACGTGCCGACGCGCCCGCAGATCGCGTACGCGCTCAGCAGCACCGCGCCGCCGACCGCCACGAGGAGGTTGTTGACCAGCGCCACGACCAGCGTCGCGCCGAACCCGCCGAGGAACGACGGCGCTCCCACGGAGACCAGCGCGCGCAGCGTCGGCCAGTGCGGGCGCAGGTCGGCGAGCCCGACGCGGTACGGCCGGTCGCGTTGGAGGAAGAAGAACCACAGGCTCATCAGCATCGACACGGCCTGGCCGCCGACCGAGCCCAGTGCCGCGCCGCGGACGCCGAGGTCGAACCCGAAGATCAGCAGCGGGTCGAGCACGATCTGCGTGACGACCGGGACGACCCACAGCATGGTGGAGAAGCGCATCCGGCCCTCGGCCCGCACGAGGCTGGAGAAGCCGGTCGCGGTGATCGAGCCCGCCAGGACGATCAGCCCGTAGTCGTGCGCGTAGCCGCGGGTCTCGTCGGTGACGCCCAGCAGCGTCAGCAACGGGTCGAGCAGCAACACGCCCGCCGCGCCGAGGACGATCGCCGCCGTCCAGAACACCAGGAACGCGGTGCCGGTCGCCCGCGCGGCCTGCCGGAGGTCGCCCGCGCCGAGGCCGCGCGACACCAGCGACGCCCCGCCCGCGCCGACCGTCGTCGCCACGGCTCCCAGGACCAGCATCACCGGCGACACCAGCGTGACGGCGGCGAACGCGATCGGCCCGACGCCGCGCGCGACGAACCAGGCGTTCGTCAGGGCGTAGACGCCGTAGAACGCGACGGAGATCGTCCCCTGGACCGAGTTCCCCCATAGCAGCCGCCCGACCGGCCTCCCGCCGAGCGTCTCGACGACGCTCAACCGGCCGTCACCGCCGCCGCCCGAACGTGTTCTCCATGAGGCCGTCCAGCGCGGCGCGCGCGAAGTCGTACTGCGACAGGTCGGTGTGCCCGCGGTAGACGGTCTCGATCACCATGACCAGCACCAGGTGCAGCCCGTAGAGCCTGCGCCGCCGCCGTTCCCCCTCGGTGAAGGGCGGTTGGCCGTAGCCGCGGATGAAGTCCGAGGAGTCGCCGGGGAACTCGGCCAGCTCGGACGCGGCGAACCCGCCCTCCATGATCGGGTCGCCGTACAGCGCGCGTTCGTGGTCGATGATGCTCACCAGGACGCCGTCGCGGATCATCACGTTGGTGTCCCACAGGTCCCACTCCACGAAGGCGGGCTCGGTCACCTCGTCCAGGGAGTCCGCGTACTCCGCGATGACCGACCGCACCACGGCGTAGTCCCACCCGAGGTCGACGTCACGCCGTTCGCCGTCGCGCAGCACGTCCTCGAGGATCCCGCCGAACACCTCCCGCCACGACCCGCCACCCGTTCCCAGCAGCGGCCCGAAGTGGTCGCCCTTGACCTGGTTGAGGTCGCGGTTCGCCGCCCCCATCGCCTCGACGCAGGACGTGTACACCCCCGGCGCCAGTTCGTCCTTGACGATGCCGAGGTTGTCGCCGTGGACGAACTCCATGAAGAAGTAGTCCGCGTCGCAGAGTTCCCGGCTCACGTCGTGGAACAGCACGGCGGGCACCGGCACGGACGTCCGCGCGCGGATGAGCTCCAGCGCGGCCACCTCGGTCCGCATCATGTCCCGCTCGTAGGTCATCACCTCGACCGACGCGGGCGGCGCGATCTTGAGCACCACCGGCTCGCCGTCGGCCAGCCGGATCCGGTAGGCCACGTTGAACCACCCGTGCCCCAGTTCCTCGACCCAGTCGTCGCCTTCGGGCACCCGCTCGTCCCCGAAGGCCCGTGCGGCCATCGCCCGCAGCACGGCGATCGGCTGGCGGTTCTTGGTGATGCTCTCGGTCACGGCTGCCATCAGGGCACTCCTCCGGACTCGGGGACCGGTTCGCAACCTACCGGTCATCGTGGGAGCGCTTCCACATCTTCGGCGACCGGTTCTCCGGCCAGCGGGACGCGCTCGACCGGAGCAAGATCGACGACACCGAGTCCCCCCGGAGAGGAGCGACCCAGTGGCACAGCCGGAGTGGTGGCGCAGCGCGGTGATCTACCAGGTGTACATCCGCAGCTTCGCCGACGGGGACGGCGATGGGCTCGGCGACATCGCGGGTCTGCGAGCGCACCTGGACCACATCGCCGCGCTCGGCGCGGACGCGATCTGGATCAACCCCTGGTACCCGTCGCCGATGATCGACGCGGGCTACGACGTGAGCGACTACCGCGCCGTGGAGCCCCGTTTCGGCACCCTCACCGACGCGGAACTGCTGGTGCGCGAGGCGCACGACCGCGACCTGCGCGTCCTGCTCGACATCGTCCCCAACCACACCTCCAGCGAGCACCCGTGGTTCCGCCAGGCACTGGCGTCACCACCCGGCTCCCCGGCCCGCGACCGCTTCCTGTTCCGCCCCGGCAAGGGCGATCAGCCGCCGAACGACTGGCGCAGCGTCTTCGGCGGCCCGGCTTGGACGCAGGTGGCCGACGGCCAGTGGTACCTCCACCTGTTCGACCCGGCCCAACCCGACCTCAACTGGGACCACCCGGAGGTTCGCGCCGACTTCACCGACACGCTGCGCTTCTGGTTCGACCGCGGCGTGGACGGCTTCCGCATCGACGTGGCCCACTCGCTCGTCAAGGAACGGGGCTTCCCGGACGTGGGCGAGCTGACCTGGCCGCCCACCCGCATCGAGGTCGAGGGCCACCTGGTGCGCCCACCGTGGACCGGGCACCCGCACTGGGACCGCGACGAGGTCCACGAGATCTACCGCGAGTGGCGCGCGCTGGCCGACGAGTACACCCCGCCACGCGTCTTCGTCGCCGAGGCCTGGGTCGACGACCCGGCCCGCCTCTCCCGCTACCTCCGCAACGACGAGCTGCACACCGCGTTCAACTTCGGCTACCTCACGACCCCGTGGCTGGCCGCGGACATGCGCAAGACCATCGAGGAGACGGTGGCGGAGCACGTGGCCGTGGGCGCGCCGCCGACGTGGGTGCTGTCCAACCACGACGTGGCCCGCCACGTCTCGCGCTACGCCCGCCTCACCCAGGTGGCGGGCAGGCACGTCACCGATGCCCCCGCCTCCCTGGAGTTGGGCATCCGCCGCGCCCGAGCCGCGATCCTGCTCACCCTGGCCCTCCCCGGCGGCGCGTACCTGTACCAAGGCGAGGAACTGGGCCTCCCCGAGGTGGAAGACCTCCCCGACGACGTCCTGCAAGACCCCACCTGGGAACGCTCTGGCCACACAGCACGCGGCCGTGACGGCTGCCGCGTCCCCCTCCCGTGGTCCGGCACCACGCCGCCCTACGGCTTCACCACGGGCACGACGACCTGGCTCCCCCAACCCCACGACTGGGGCCCGCTGTCCGTGGAGGCGCAGACCGGCGACCCCACCTCCATGCTGGAGCTGTACCGAACCGCCCTCCACCTGCGCCGGACCACGGAAGCCCTGGGCGACGGCACTTTCCGGTTCCGCGACACCCCGGACACCGACGTGCTCGCCTTCGACCGCGACCCCGCCTTCACCTGCGTGGTCAACTTCGGCACCACCCCCGCACCGCTGCCCGAGCACGGTCACGTCGCCTTGAGCAGCGTCCCCCTCACCCCCGACGGCCTACTCCCCGACAACGCCGCCGTCTGGCTCGTCCGGTAGCGCCGCCACGTTCTCCAGGTAGGAGCGAACGGCCGCGGTGGTCCCCACGTCACGCCCGGCCCGCTCCGACACCAGCCACCGGTGCTCCAGCACCTCGTGGAAGATCTCGGCGGGCGCGCGCCGCCCGGTCGGATCGGGCGGAATGGCCTCCACGACGGGCCGGTACACCTCGTTGAGCCAGTAGTGCCCGGCGGTCGTCTCCGCGACGGGCTTCCCGTCCCGCTGCTCCAGGTACGCCCGGAACGACCGCAGGTCGTTGAGCAGCCGCCGCGCCTGCCCTTCCTGGACCTCCAACCCGGTCAACCGGAACAGCTCCCGCCGCTGCTGCCCTGGCTCGGCAACCCGCAGGTCCACCCGCAACCGAGCCCCCTCCGCAGAGGTCACCAGCTCCACTTCGCCGACGTCGAACCCCAGGTCGTTCAACCGCCGCAACCGCTCGGCGACCCGGTAGCGCTGCTCGTCGAGCCGGAACAGGTCCTCGTACGTGACCTCGTCCCACAGGGCCGCGTACCGCACCGGCAACCCCTCGGCCACCTCGATCGGATCGATCTCCACCGGCAACACCCCGCCTGCGGCCAGGTCCATCAGCTCCCCGGCGACCTTCTCGGCGGCCATCTCCACGTCGTACTCCCGCCGGGCACGGGACAGGCTCGAATGCCGCTCGGCGGTCTCCGCGTCCA
This sequence comes from Umezawaea sp. NPDC059074, assembly GCF_042738955.1. Classification (NCBI taxonomy): domain Bacteria; kingdom Bacillati; phylum Actinomycetota; class Actinomycetes; order Pseudonocardiales; family Pseudonocardiaceae; genus Umezawaea; species Umezawaea sp. NPDC059074. The sequence continues at coordinate 6,187 of NZ_JBHYHC010000020.1, read as the reverse complement.
CCAGGTAGGCGGCCAGGTTCCCGGCGTCGAGCCGGAACAGCGTGTTCGACAACGAACAGTCGCCCCAGTAGATCCCGGCCAGGTGCAGCCGCACCAACAACTCGACCAGCGGGTCCAGCAACCGTTCCACGGAGTGCTCCATGCGCGGACTGGAGAACAGGTACCGGTAGGACATCGAGTACTCCAGGTAGCGCGTGACCAGGATCGCCTGCTGATCACCGGGCCGGTCGACGCACAGCCCGAGCACGGACACCGCGGGCAGCCCGTCGTCCTCGAACCCGCTCAACAGCGAGTACTCGCGCCGGGCCAACGACTCGGCGATCTCCTTCAACGCGTAGACGAACCCGTCACACGACACGAACCGCACGACATGCCGTGAAATCCCCCGCTGGGGCACTTCGAGCAGCAACGCCGGGTCCCACGACTCCAAGGGCAGTTCCCACGGCAACGCCAGCAACTCGGCCGCGTCCCCGGCAGGCGGTCGAAACAAGTAGCGCATGGCTCTCCTCACCGCCCGACACCGTCGGACCCACCATGCACCCCACCCGCCACTCGGTCCAGCCGCGGTCCGCCAGGTGGACGCCCCCGAACTCCCACCGGCGCCGGCCGTCGTGTCACCCGGTCGAGCACGCGTTCCGCGCGGTCGACGTGATCATCGTAGGGTCGTTCCCGCCGGGGTGGAGCAAAGGAGTGGCGGCCATGGCGACGACGGGGAGACCGCGGCAGTTCGTGCTCGAGGAGGCGCTCGACCGGGCGGTCGCGGTGTTCTGGCGGCAGGGGTACGGGGCCACCACATTGGACGACCTGACCACCGCCATGGGCATCAACCGCCCCAGCCTCTACAACACGTTCGGCAACAAGGAGACCACGTTCGGGCTCGCCGTCCGGCGCTACGCCGAGACCGAGATGGCCTACCTCGCCGACGCGCTCGTCCTCCCGACCGCGCGCGGGGTCGCCGAGCACTACCTGCGCGGGAACCTCCTCGCCGTCACCGCGCTGGGCAAACCCCACGGCTGCCTCACAGTGCAGGGCGGTCTCGCGGGCCGCACCGACGACCAGCTCCGGGTCGTGGAGCTGCTCAGCGACTACCGCAGCGGCACCGAGGCCCGGCTGGCGTCCCGCTTCCGCGCGGCGGTCGCCCAGGGCGACCTCCCCCGCACCGAACAGCCCGCGGAACTCGCGAAGTACCTCTTCACCGTCGCGACCGGCCTGGCCGTGCAGGCGTCCGCCGGAACGACCCGCCGCCAGCTCAAACCGGTCGTGAAGCGCGCGCTCACCGCGTTCCCCTGACCGTCCACTCAGGACGGGAGAGGCGGGAGTCCGGCGTACACCCGCGCGGCGTTGCCGCCGAGCACGTCCGCGGCCAGCTCCGGCACGAGTTCCGCCACCGCGCGGGCGTTGCCGGAGGTGCTGGGCACACCGGGCCAGTCGGTGCCGAAGATCCACTTCCGGGCGAGCCTGCGGAGGTCGAAGTTACGGTAGTAGTCGGGCAGGCGTTTCGGCGGCAGACCGGACAGTTCGATCCACACCGTCTCGGTCGACAGCGCGAGGAACGCCGCCGCGTCGTACCACCAGCCGCGCCCGCCGTGGGCCAGCACGACGTGCAGACCGGGGAAGTCCCGCACGACCGGCAGCAGGAACCGCGGATCGGCGTTCTCGTTGGCGGAACCGGGGAACGAACTCGTCCCGCAGTGCACGACCAGCGGCACGCCGCTCTCCTCCAACACCTGGTACGCCGGGTACAGCGCGGCGTCGTCGCAGCGGAAACCGCCGTGCACCGGGTGCAGCTTGAGCGCGGCGGCACCGAGCCCGACCTGCCGCCGCACCTCCGCGGCGATCGGGAAGTGCAGGTGCGGGTTGACGTTGGCGACCGGCCGGAACCGGTCCGGGGCGTGCTCGACGATCGGCAGCAGGTCCTCGAACGCCTGCGTCCCCGTCGCCTTCGGGCTGTACTCGCAGAACAGCAGCGCCACGTCCACGCCCTGCGCGGCGAACAGCGCCGCCAGCCGGTCCGGCCGCGGTGTCCCGTCGGAGTCCCACACCTCGGCCAGCACGCCGTCCGCGCCGAAGTCCTCCGCCCACGTGCGCCAGGCGGGTTTGAGCGAGCCGAGCACCGGCACGTGGACGTGGGCGTCCACCAGCGGCATCCCGTCGAGCACGGCGACCTCCTCCGGGGCGGGCCCGTCCAGTCTCCGGGGAACGGCGTGTTCGCGCACGTCAGCCCCTGTCCGCCTGCGACAATGCCGCGATCCCCTCCCCCGACCGACCCGGAGACCAGCGGTGGCCAACGACCAGGACTCGACACCGAGCGCGCCGTCGATCCTGCTGACGCTCCTGGGGGAGTTCGTGCTCCCCCGCGACGGCGAGGCGTGGACGGGGACGCTGGTGACGGCGCTGGGCGCGCTCGGCGTCGAGCCCAAGGCGGCGCGGCAGGCGTTGGCGCGCACGGCGGCGGACGGCCTGCTCACGTCGACCAAGCACGGCCGCACGGTCCGGCAGCACCTCACGCCGAAGGGGACCGACCTGCTGCGGGAGGGCGCGGACCGGATCTACGGGTTCATGCGCCGCCCGCGCACCTGGGACGGTCGCTGGCTGGTGCTCAGCGTCGCCGTCCCCGAGACCCAGCGGACCCTGCGGCACCGGCTGCGCACGAAGCTGACGTGGCTGGGCCTCGGTTCGCCCTCCCCCGGTCTGTGGATCGTCCCGGACGCCGCCAAGGAGGCCGACCTCCGCGCGATCGTCGCGGAACTCGGTCTGGAGGACCGGGCGTACGCGTGGACCGGCACCGCCGTGAGCCTCGGCGACCCGGTGAAGGTGCTCAAGGACGCCTGGAACCTCGACGACGTGGAGAAGCGGTACCTGGCCTTCGTCGACCGGGTCGACGCCGCGTCGGCCAAGGCTCCCCGCGACGTGTTCGTCCACCAGGTCCGGCTGATCCAGGAGTGGCGCCGGTTCCCGTTCCTGGACCCCGACCTGCCCGCCGAACTGCTCGACCACGGCTGGCCCGGTCCCCGCGCCGCGGCGGCGTTCCACGACCGCCGCAACCGGTGGCACCGGCGCGCGCAGGAGGAGTGGGACCGGATGGAAGCCGAGGCGGGCGCCCGCAGCTGACCGGCAGCTTTTCGCCGACTCCGGTCCGGGGGCGGGCAGGTGGCCGCACCGGCTGGTACGAACGGTGGTACGCCACGACTTCCGCGTCGCGGCCCACCCGTCGAAAGGCGCCACCGACCGATGCGAGTCCTCTTCTCCTCCGCGCCGCTCTACGGCCACCTCCTGCCGATGATGCCGCTCGCGCGCGCCTTCGCGGCCCGCGGCCACGTCGTCGGCGTGCTCACGGCGGCGTCCGGCGTGCCCGCGGTCGAGCCCGAGGGGTTCGAACTGCTCGTGGCGGGACCGTCGACCGAGGAGGTGATCACTGAGTCCGTGCGGGCGACCGGAGCCGACCCGCGCCTCCGTGACGGCAAGAACTCGGACGCGTACCTGTTCGGCGGGGCCAGGGTGGACCTCGCCGCCGAGGCGTCGCTGGCCGCGACCGCGGAGTGGAAGCCGGACCTGGTGGTGCACGAGATCGTCGACTGCGTCGGCCCGCTGGTCGCGGCCGCCCAAGGCGTTCCCTGCGTGGTGTTCGGCATGATCTCGCTCCCGCCGACCGGGAGCACCGAGGCGGTGGCCGAGGTCGCCGCGTCGCGCTTCGCCGACCGGGGCCTGCGGCGCGAGCCCGCGCTCCGCTACGTCGACTCCTGCCCGCCGTCGTTGAACTACGCCGACCGCCGACCGCCCGCCGAAAGACTGCTCATCCGGCCGGTGGCGCACAGCAGGCCGGGGTCCGCGGCGGCGACGCCCGCGCGGGCCGACCGGCCGACCGCGCTGGTCACGTTCGGCACGGTGTCCCAGTACTTCACCAACCCCGCGGAGCTGTCGGCGCTGATCCGGGCGTTGGACGGGGTCGACGTGGTGGTCACCCTGGGGCCGGACGGGCGCGAGGCCGACTTCGACGTCGACCGGGACCGGGTGCGCTTCACGTCGTTCGCGCCGCTGGACGAACTGCTGGTCGGCGTCGACGTCGTCGTGACGCACGGCGGCGCGGGCACGACGTTCGCGGCGCTGGGCCACGGCATCCCGCTGGTCGTGCTGCCCAAGGGCGCGGACCACCCTCGGCAGGCGGACCGCGTCTCGGCGTTGGGCGCGGGACTGGCGCTGGTCGGCGACGAGGCCACGCCGTCCGCGGTCGCGGCGGCCGTGACGCGCTGCCTCACCGAGCCGGAGTTCCGCGCCAACGCCGTCCTGGTGGGCCGGGAGATCGCCGCGATGCCGTCACCCGACGAGGTCGCGGCCACCCTGGAGACCCTGGTGGCCGCGGACCGTCACGCGACGCCGTAGACCCGCGTCGCCTCGAAGAACACCGCGGTGCGCCGCTGTTCGACCATCTCGCGGTCGTAGGCGTCCCAATCGTCGTGCGTGCCGCCCGCGGCGGTGAACACGTCGCGCAGCAGCAGCCGCAGCCCTTCGGCGTCGAGGCGGTCGTCGGGGTCGTCCGGGCCGAACAGCTCGGCGGTCCCCTCGACCGCCGCCCACTTCCACCCGGACTTGACGGTCGCGGTGATCTGCGGGCGGGAGCGCAGGTTCGCCAGCTTCACCTTGCCGTAGGTGACGAAGCCGACGACCTGGGCCTCCCGAAACGGGTGCCGCAGGAACGCGAGGTTCACCACCGACGTCTGGATCGTGCCGTCCGCGCGGAGGGTCGCGATCGTGCCGAGCCCTCCATCCGCGGTGCACAGCGCTTCGGCGTCCGCGATCGTCGTCATCGGGCTCCCCTGGTTCGGTGGACCGGTCGATCCAGTGTCCCGCGCGGACTTCCGGCCCGCGACCCCGGCGGGACGTCCCCCACGGCGACCGTAGGACACTGAGCCATGCCCGAAGTCGACAAGACCCAGAGCCCGCGGAGAACCGCACTGGGCGCGGCCGTGGTGGCCGTGCTCGTCCTGCTGCTCGGAGCGTGCGGCACGCCGAAGGCCGCGCCCCTGAGCAAGAGCGAGGTCGCCGCGCTGGTCAAGCAGGAGTCCGGCGGGAAGTCCGGAGCCGTGTGGTCGCAACAGATCAAGATCGTCCGCGAGGGCGGAGCCGTCGAGAACATCGTCGTGCACGTCGTGACCAAGCCGGACGGCAGCCGGGTGCTGATCGACCCGGCGGGCCAGGTCTACCCGCCGACGCTGGAGGACTTCCGGCGCGACAACCGGTTGCTCGACGGCGGCGACACCATCACCCTGCCGGGCGACTTCCCCGACACGATCCCCGGACAGGCGCCCGCGGGCATGGTGACGATCTCCGGCCGGGCGGACGAGTCCTCGCCGCTGGCGTGGTGGCTCGGCGGCGCGGTGCTGCTCGCCGCGGCCGGGACCGCGGGTTTCCTCTGGCAGCGCAAGCGCGCCCGCCCCGCCGCCGTCGAGGTCCCGGAAGCGCCCGAACCCCTGGCCTGACCGGTCCGCTGGCGCCCGCGTGGCGACCGGCGGAGTGCTCCGAATGGCGGTAAGGTCCCCGCCGTTCGTAGTTGATCAAAAAGCGGAAGAGGCATCACACGTGGACACCTTGCAGGCAGGGCAGACCCTCGCGATCGGCCAGCAGCTCGAGTCCGAGAACGGGTACGTGCTCGCGTTGCAGGACGACGGCAACCTCGTGCTGAAGGACGGCGGCGACGTGGTGTGGGCGTCCGGGACCAACGGTTCCGGCGCGACCAGCGCGGCCATGCAGGAGGACGGCAACTTCGTCCTGTACACCACCTCCGGCCAGTCGACGTGGTCCAGCGACACGAGCGGCAACCCCGGTTCGCGACTCGTCCTGCAGAACGACCGCAACCTGGTCGTCTACGGCTCCAACGGCTCCAGCACGTGGGCGTCGGGCACCAACACCGACAACCCGCGCCCGGTCCCGGCCGCCGCGCCGGTCGCCGCCGAGGCCCCGGCCCCGGTCGAGGAGGCCGCCCCGGCCGCTCCGGCCGAGCAGCGCTGGACCGTCGACCCCGGTGACACCCTGTGGGGGATCGCCGAGAAGGTCTACGGCGACGGCAACCAGTACCAGCGCATCGCCGACGCCAACGGCATCTCCGACCCCGACCTGATCCAGGTCGGCCAGGAGCTCCTCATCCCGGCCTGATCGCGTTTCCCGTGTGGAGCCTCCTCGGAGGCTCCAC
>NZ_JBHYHC010000019.1:0-102617 GCF_042738955.1 Umezawaea sp. NPDC059074 | reverse complement strand
CCTTTTTCGATTTGACAAGGCGTATTTCCAGCCTTTACAAAGCGAAAAAGGGTGGGATAATTGGCGCAATCGGGGGTTAGCCCCCCGAACGAACAACCCACCTCACCCCAGATGCGAAGTGTCGTTGACCAACCGAACGGAAGCATGTCCATCCGGGTAGAACTCCGCTACCGACAGTGACGCCAAATCCAGGTGAAGGCGAAACAACAAGCTAGGCCCCACATCAAGCGCCATCCGCAGCAGCGTCTTGATTGGCGTCACATGACTGACGACGACAACGTCCACCCCGCCGTACTCCGCGATCAACGAGTTGCGAGCCTGACGCACCCGCTGGTGCACAGCGTCAAAGCTCTCCCCACCAGGCGGAGCCACAGACGTGTCGCCCAACCACCGCCGGTGCAACTCCGGATCCCGCGAGGCAGCCTCGGTGAAGGTGAGGCCCTCCCACGCGCCGAAGTCGGTCTCGATCAACCCGTCGACCACCACGACCTCGGCGCCGAGCGCCGTGGCGACGGCTTCGGCGGTTTCCCGCGTGCGGCCCAGAGGTGAGCTGACGACGGCCTTGATGTCCTCAACCTTCGCCATCCGCTGAGCAGCAGCAGCAACCTGCCCCCGCCCGACCTCGGTCAGCGGCGGGTTGCCGCGGCCGGAGTAGCGGCGGCCCACCGACAGCTCGGTCTGGCCGTGCCGGAGCAGGTGGAAGCGAGTGGGGGTGCCGCCCGCGCCGGACCAGGACGCCGGGGCCGGAGCCGGAGCGGCGGGCTTGGTGAGGCCCGCCTGCTCATCCATGGCCCGGTTAGCCAACCGGTCAGCGTCCTTGTTCTTCTCCCGAGGAATCCACGAATACCCCACCTGCCCGAACCCAGCGGCCAACCCCCGAGCCTCAGCCGCCAACGGCTTCATCGAGGGGTGCTTGACCTGCCACCGCCCGGACATCTGCTCGACCACCAGCTTCGAGTCCATCCGCACCTCAACGGACTCGGCCCCCAACTCACCCGCAGCCCGAAGGCCGGCGATCAACCCTTGGTACTCGGCGACGTTGTTGGTCACGTGCCCCAACCCGCCGTACCGCTCGGCCAGCACCTCACCCGAGACCGCGTCCCGGACGACAGCCCCGTACCCAGCAGGCCCAGGATTCCCCCGCGACCCGCCGTCGGCTTCGACGACGACCTTCACAGGCCGGATTCCGCCGTCCGCACCATGATCGCCCCGCACTCCTCGCACCGGAGCACCTCGTCCGGAGCCGCTTCCCGAACCGCCGAGTACGCGCTCCGGTCCAGCTCGATCCGGCAAGCCCCACACCGCCGGGACCGCAGCAACCCGGCCCCGATCCCCTTGTGCGCCCGCACCTTCTCGTACAGCGCCAGCAGGTCCGCCGGGAACCCGGCCCCGGCCTTCTCGCGGTCGGCCTTCCGCTTCGCCTCGATCGAGTCGAGGTCCGCCAGCGTCGCGTCCCGACGCCGAGCCGCGTCGGCCAGCGCCTCGGTCGCCTTGTCCAGCTCGACCCGCGCGTGCTGCACGTCCGCCTCGACGGCCTCGCGGCGTTCCATCAGTTCCAGCAGGTCGTCCTCGAGCGCCGCCTGGCGGCGTTCCAACGTGGCCAGCTCGTGCTCCAGCTCGGTGAGCTGCTTCGCGCCGACCGTGCCGCCTGCCATCAGCTTCCGGTCGCGTTCTTCGCGCGCCCGGACCTGGTCGATCTCGGTCTCCTGGCGCTTCACGTCGCGGGTCAGGTCGCCGAGCGTCGTCTCGATCGTGGTCAGCGCGTCCGTCTTCGCCCGCAGCTGCTTCTCCGCTTCGGCGATCTCCACGATCTCCGGCAGCGTGCGCCTGCGGTGGTCGACGCGCGAGAGTTCGGCATCGACCTCGGCGAGCGGGAGCAGCCTGCGCTGCACGGCGGGATCGGCCTTCATCAGAATTCCAAACCGGCGGACACCCCGGTTTTGAGACCGGAGGGGAACCGCCCTGTTCGTAGGGATGTGCAAGAACTTACTAGGGGACGCGCTACCGTCCGACCATGAGTGGACGGGTGGTGAAGCGGGCCTTCAGGTACCGCTGCTACCCGTCCGACGCACAGGCGCGGGAGCTCCTGCGCACGTTCGGCTGCGTTCGGCTCGTCTACAACAGGGCTCTCGAAGCCCGCACCGCGGCTTGGTGCCGCGATCGACAGCGCGTGTCGTACACCGAGTCGTCGTCGATGCTCACGGGCTGGAAGAAGGACCCGGACTTCGCGTTCCTGGCCGAGGTGTCCTCGGTGCCGCTGCAGCAGTCGCTCCGCCACCTGCAGGGGGCGTTCGTGAACTTCTGGGAGCGACGGGCCGCTTATCCGAGGTTCAGGTCCAAGCGGAAGGGCAAGGCGTCCGCCGAGTACACCCGGTCGGCGTTCCGGTGGCGCGACGGCGGGCTCACGCTGGCGAAGATGACCGAACCGCTGGACATCCGGTGGTCCCGGCCGCTTCCCGAGGGGTGCGAGCCGACCTCGGTCACGGTGTCCCGCGACAGCGCCGGGCGGTGGCACGTGTCGATGCTGGTCGACACCGCCGTCCACGACTTCCCGGCCGTTGATCGGGTGGTCGGTGTCGACGCCGGGATCACGCACCTCGTCACGCTGTCCACCGGGGAGAAGGTCGCCAACCCGCGTCACGAGCGCCGGGACCGGCTCGCGCTCGCACAGCGGAGGCTGGCGCGCAAGGAAGCCGGCTCGGCGAACCGGGAGAGGGCTCGGCGCGAGGTCGCCCGCGTGCACGCCCGGATCTTCGACCGACGCCGCGACGCGCTGCACAAGCTCACCACTCGACTCGTCCGCGAGAACCAAACGGTCGTGATCGAGGACCTGGCGGTCCGGAACATGGTGAGGAACCACCGGCTCGCCCGTGCCATCTCCGACGCGAGCTGGTCGCGGATGCGCGCGATGCTCGCCTACAAGTGCGACTGGTACGGCCGCGACCTGGTCGTGATCGACCGGTTCCACCCCAGTTCGAAGGCGTGCTCCACGTGCGGAGCTCTCCGGGACGAACTGCCGCTCGCCGTGCGGGAGTGGACGTGCCCCTGCGGCGCCGTCCACGATCGCGACGTGAACGCGGCGAGGAACATCCTGGCCGCGGGGCTCGCGGTCACCGCCTGTGGAGACCGCGCAAGACCGCGACGCGCGCCCGCGCCGACCGGCGGCGGTCGCTGAAGCAGGAACTCCCCCAGGCGACTGGGGGAATCCCCGTCGGTCAAGGCGTGGAGAAGTCAATTAGTTGGTCCTCCTGGTTCGGCTCGTCGCACCGACAGTCCACGGATCGGTTCGGCGGGTGGAGACGAGTGCTTCGACCGTACCGTCGAAGCGCGCGCGGACCACTTCCGCCGCCTGGTCGCACCACGGCCACTCGCTCGCGAAGTGGGCCACGTCGACCAGTGCCGGCGCGTGGGGGCCTTGGGCGAGGTGTTCTGAGGCCGGGTGGTGGCGCAGGTCGGAGGTCACGTAGGCGTCGACGCGGGCCGCGGTCGCGGCGGTGAGGTAGCTGTCGCCTGAGCCGCCGCAGACGGCGACCCGGTGGATCATGCGATCAGGATCACCCGCGGCGCGGACGCCCCACACCGTTTCCGGCAGGGCGTCGGCGACGCGCTGGGTGAAGACCCGCAGGGTCTCGGGGGCGGGCAGTTCGCCGATGCGGCCGATGCCGGTGGTGGACGGGAGGTCGGCCATCTCGTGCAGGTTGAGGGCCACCTCCTCGTACGGGTGGGCGGCGCGGAGCGCGGTCACGACCTGGGTGCGCAGCCGTCGTTCGAGCACGACCTCGACGCGGGTCTCGTCGACGTGCTCCAGCTCGCCCACCGTCCCGATGGTCGGGGTGGCGCCGTCGACCGGGCGGAACTGGCCGGTGCCCGCGACGGTGAACGCGGCGTCGCGGTAGTCGCCGATCTGGCCCGCGCCGGCGGCGTGCAGGGCGGCGAGGACGTCGGCGGCGTCGGCGTGCGGGACGAACGTGGTGAGCACGTCCAGCGGCGGTGCGGGGTTGGGGCTCAGCGGGCCGGTGACGGTGAGGCCGAGCAGCGCGGCGAGCGCGTCGGACACGCCGGGGTCGGCGGCGTCGGCGTTGGTGTGCGCGGAGAACAGGCCCACGCCCGCGCGGATCAGCCGGTGGACGAGGTGGCCCTTGGGGTCGTCGGCGGGCACGCCCGTGACGCCGCGCAGCAGCAGCGGGTGGTGGGCGACGATCAGCTGCGCGCCGACCTCGATCGCCTCGTCCACGACCTCCTCGGTCGGGTCGACGACGCAGAGGACGCGGGTGACGGGGTCGGCGGGGTCGCCGCAGACCAGGCCGACCGCGTCCCACGACTCGGCGGTCTTGGGCGGGTACACGGCCTCCAGTGCCGCGACGACCTGCCCGAGGGTGGTGCTCACCGTTCCTCCAGCGCGACTCGTAGTGCGTCGACCAGCAGGTCGAACTCCCCCGGCGGCCGCGTCGCGACCCTGAGGTGGTCGGGGGTGAGACCGGGGAACGTGTCGCCGCGGCGGACCGCGATCCCCTTGTCCCGCAAGGCTTCTCGCAGCGCAAGACCGCCGTCGACCCGCAGCAGCAGGAACGGCGCTCGCGGCGGCACGACGAGGAGGTCGGCCAGCGCGCGGGCGGCGTGCTCGGTGTGCGGCACGGTCTCCTCGGCGGTCCGCCGGGCCTCCGCGACGGCCGCGGGTTCGCAGCAGGCCGTGACGGCTTCCAGGACGAGGCTGCCGACCGGCCACTGTGGACGGTGGTGGGCGAGCCTGGCGAGGGTCGCGGGGTCGCCGAGCAGGTAGCCGGCGCGCAGGCCCGCGAGGCCCCAGGTCTTGGTGAGGCTGCGCAGCACCAGCAGGCCGGGCAGGCGGGCGCCCGCCAGCGACTCCGGCTCCTCCGGCACGGTGTCGGCGAACGCCTCGTCCACGACCAGGGTCCGGCCGGGACGGGCCAGCGTCGCCAGCACGGCAGCGGAGTGCAGCACGGACGTCGGGTTGGTGGGGTTGCCGATCACGACCAGGTCGGCCTCGTCCGGCACCAGCTCGGGGCGCAGCGCGTAGCCGTCCTCGGCGCGCAGCTGCACGCGGTGCACCGGCACGCCCGCGTCGACCAGCGCCACCTCGGGCTCGGTGAACGACGGGTGCACCACGGCGGCCAGCCGCGGCCGCAACAGCGGCAGCAGCGCGAAGCCCTCGGCGGCCCCGGCGAGCACCAGCACCTCGTCCGGCTCGCGGCCGTGGCGGTCGGCGACCGTGCGGCGGGCCGTGAGGTCCGCGAGGTCGGACGGGTAGCGGCCGAGGTCGTCCAGCGCCGCCACGAGCCGGGCGCGCAGCCAGTCCGGCGGGCGCGGCAGGCGGACGTTCACGGCGAAGTCGACGAGGCCGGGGGCGGCGTCGACGTCTCCGTGGTGGCGCAGGAGGGCGCGCTCGCTGGTCATCGCCCGGAATTCTAGGCGATGAGCGCGCTTGCCCAGTTCAGGTAGGCGGAGGGCAGTGCGCGCAGGACGTCGGCCGACTCGGAGGCGGGCAGCTCGGGCAGCGCCGCCGCGGTCCGGCGGGCCAGGTCGCGGCAGTACGCGAGGGTGTCCTCGACCATCGGGCCCCGGCGCACGGCCGCCAGCACCTCGTCCGGGTCGCCTGCCAGGAGCGCCTTCAGGTCCGGGGTCATCACCCGGAGCAGCGGGAACGTGTAGACGCCCTGGCGGAGGTCGTTGCCGACGGGCTTGCCGAGCCGCAGGCGGGTGGAGGCGAGGTCGAGCAGGTCGTCGAGGATCTGGAACAGCAGCCCGAAGCTCGCGCCGTACTCGGCCATCCGCGCGGTCGTGGCCTCGTCGGCGTCGGCGCAGTGCGCGGCCAGGACGCAGCCGACCCGGAACAGCGCGCCGGTCTTGAGGGCGATCGACCGCAGCGCGCTCTCCGGCGCGCGGTTCGGGTCGTGCAGGTCGAGCACCTCCATGACCTGCCCCTCGACGAGGTCGGCCACGGCCTCCGCGAGCCGTTCGGCGGCGAACGGCGAGATGTCGCGCAGCGCCACCTGGCTGGCGCGGGCGAGCATGAAGTCGCCGACCAGGACGGCGGGTCCGGGGCCCCAGGCGGCGTTGACGGTCGGCACGCCCCGGCGTTCGGCGGCGTCGTCCATCAGGTCGTCGTGCACGAGCGAGCCCGCGTGGAGCAGTTCGACGCAGGCCGCGGAGGTGACGGCCCGGTCGGTGACGTCGCCGGCCATGGCGACGGTGCTCGCGAGGATGAGGACGGAGCGCAAGCGCTTGCCGCCCGCCGCGGTGATGCGGCCGGAGAACTCGTTCACGATCGGCAGGGAGGACGAGGTCGCCATGCGGTGGATCTCGGCCTCCACCCGCGGGAGTGCGTGCGCCAGGGCCGGGATCGTCAGGCCGAGGGTCGGAGCGGTCGTGGTGGACACGGCGTGATCGTCGCGCGGGGCGGCTTAGAGGCCGCTGAGATTAGGGTCGGGGGATGCATGTGACGTTCGTCTGCACGGGGAACATCTGCCGTTCGCCGGTCGCCGCCATCGTGTTCCGGGAGCACGTCCGGCGGGCCGGGCTCGCCGACGTGGTCGAGGTGTCCAGCGCCGGGACCGGCGGGTGGCACGTCGGCGATCCGGCGGACGAGCGGGCGGCCAAGTCGCTCGTGGACGCGGGGTACTCCTCCGACCACACCGCCGCGCAGGTGGGGGAGCTCCACCTCGGGGCGGACCTGCTGGTGGCGCTGGACTCCGGGCACGCGCGGGAGCTGCGGCGGCTGTCGGGCGACCCGGACCGGGTGCGGCTGCTGCGGTCGTTCGACCCGGACGCGGACGGCGTCGACGTGCCGGACCCGTACTACGGGGACCGCGAGGGGTTCGACCGGGTGCTGGCGATGACCGAGGCCGCGATGCCGGGGCTGTTGGCGTGGGTGCGCGAGCGGCTGTAGCGGAGCTGACCGGGCTGGACGCCCGGTCGGCCCGGTCGATCAGCGGGGACGTGCACGTCGTGGCGCTGGCCGACGGCGGGCGGGTGGTGGCCAAGGAGTCCGGTTCCGCGCTCGCCGAGGCGGCGTCGCTGCGGTGGCTGGCCGTGCCGGGCGGGCCGCCCGTGCCGAGGGTGCTCGGGCAGCGCGGGACCTGGCTGGTCACGGACTTCGTGCCCACCGGGAGTCCGGGACGAGAGGCCGCCGAGGCCTTCGGGCGGGAGCTGGCCGTGCTGCACGGCGCGGGCGCGCCCCGGTTCGGCTCTCCCCCGCCGGACGGGCCGGTGGAGGCCGCCATCGGGCTCGCGCCGATGCGCGACGCCACCGGCGAGCGCTGGCCGGAGTGGTACCTGGAGCACCGGGTCGAGCCGTACCTGCGCACGGCGGTCGACCGCGGTCTGCTCACCGAGGGGGAAGCGCGGCTCGTCACGGCCAAGGCCGAACGGGCGGACGATCCCGGCGAACCGCCCGCGCGGCTGCACGGCGACCTGTGGGCGGGCAACGTGCTCTGGGCGGCCGACGGCCGGGCGTGGCTGATCGACCCGGCCGCGCACGGCGGGCACCGCGAGACGGACCTGGCCATGCTCCACCTGTTCGGCTGCCCCCACCTGGACCGGGTGCTGGACGGCTACCGGCAGGTCACGCCCCTGGCCGACGGGTGGGCCGACCGGATCGGGCTGCACCAGCTGTTCCCGCTGCTCGTGCACGTCGTGCTCTTCGGCCGGAGCTACGCCCCCCAACTGGTCGCCGCGGCGCGATGATGGACCCATGGACGAATGGATCAACGAGCCCGCGAAGTGGTCGACCGGCGAGGACGGGGAGCTGTTCGTCACAGCCGACCCGGACACCGACCTCTGGCGCACCACGCACTACGGCTTCATCCACGGCAACGGGCACGTGCGCGGGCGGTGGGTCGACGGCGACTGCACGGTGCGGACCACGTTCTCCGCGGACTACGCCGACCAGTACGACCAGGCCGGAATCGCGCTGTGGGTCGACGAGGAGAACTGGATCAAGGCCGGGATCGAGTTCCTGGACGGCGGGTTCCAGGTCAGCGCGGTCGTGACCAGGGGCGTCTCGGACTGGTCCGTCGTCCCGACCGCCAACGCGGACCGGGTCACGATCTCCGCCGAGCGCACCGGGGACGCGGTGACCGTGCGGTACGGACTCGGCGACGACGAGCCGGTCACGATGCTGCGGCTGGCGTACTTCCCGCCGGGCGCGCGGGCGCTGGTCGGGGTGATGTGCGCGGCCCCCACCGGCCAGGGGTTCGAGGCGAGGTTCGAGCGGACCCTCGTCACCACCTGATCCCGGTTGCGCCTACCGTGGAGGTCGTGCGATTCCGGTTCCTGTTGCGGCCAGGCTGGCTGGCGTTGACGCTGGCCGTCTGGGTGTTCGCGGGCGCGTGCTTCACGATGCTCATGCCCTGGCAGTTCGGGCGCAACGACGAGCGGGTGGCGCAGAACACCGCGCTGGCGAACGCGATGAAGACGGACCCGGTGCCGGTCGACTCGGTGCTCGGCAGGCCGAACGCCGAGATCGAGTGGCACAAGGTCTCGCTGACCGGGCGCTACCTGCCCGCCGGTGAGGCCATCGCCCGGTTGCGGACGGTGCAGGGCGAGGCCGCGTTCGAGGTGCTGACCCCGTTCCGGCTGGACGGCGGGCAGGTCGTGCTGGTGGACCGGGGGTACGTGCCGCCCGCCAGCGGGGTGACCGTGCCCGAGGTGCCCGCCGCGCCGACGGACCAGGTCACGACCGTGGCGTGGGTGCGTGCCGGGGAGTCCGACGACCGCGACGCGTTCACCGAGGACGGGCGTCGGCAGGTGTACTCGATCAACTCCGCCGTGGTCGGCCGCGCGGCCGGGCTGGACGTCCGGCCGGGCTACTTCCAGCTGCTCGAGGGCCAGCCGGGCGTGGTGAACGCGCTGCCGCTGCCGCGGATGGAGTCCGGGCCGTTCTTCTCCTACGCGCTCCAGTGGATCGCGTTCGGCGTGATGGCGATCGGCGGCTGGGCGTACTTCAGCTGGCGCGAGATCCAGCCGGGCGGGGCGCTCGCGGAGCCCCGGCCGAAGCGGAAGTCGGTCGCGGAGATGCTGGCCGAGGACGAGTCAGAACTGGCGACGGCGGGCGACCAGCGCCAGGGCCGCGGCTAGCACCGCGGACAGCGCCCCCACCACCCTGGACAGCTCGACGGCCCTGGTCACGTGCCCCGCGTCGGGGTTGCGGCCGTGGCCCATCACGGCGCGGTCCTCGGCGCCGTAGGAGTACACCGTGCGCCCGCCGAGGCGGATCTCCAGCGCGCCCGCGAACGCCGCCTCGACCTGGCCCGCGTTGGGGCTGGGGTGCGCCGACGCGTCCCGCCGCCACACCTCCCACGCCTCCTTGGCCGAGCCGCCGACGACCGGGGCCGCCGCGACCGTGAGCAGGGCGGCGGCACGGGCGGGGACGAGGTTCGCCAGGTCGTCCAGCCGGGCCGCGGCCCAGCCGAAGCGCAGGTAGCGCGGCGACTTGTGGCCGATCATGGCGTCCAGGGTGTTGACCGCGCGGTAGGCCAGCAGGCCGGGCACGCCCGCGACCGCGCCCCACAGCAGCGGGGCGACGACGGCGTCGGACGTGTTCTCCGCGACCGACTCCACGGTGGCCTTGGCGATGGCGAGGGTGTCCAGCGCGGCGGGCTCGCGGCCGCACAGGTTGGGCAGGCGCTCACGGGCAGCCGCCAGGTCGCCGCCGTCGAGTTCGCGGCCCATGGCCGTGCCCTCCCTGGCCAGCGACGTGCCGCCGAGGACGACCCAGGTCGCGGCGGCCGTGGTCGCGGTCCGCACGAGTTCGCTGCGTCCGCTCAGCCGTTCCACGGCCACGCCCAGCGCCACGACGCCGCCCGCGAGCAGCGCGGTGTGCCCGACGCCCGCCGTGCGGCTGTCGCGGTAGGTGGTCCGTTCGGTCACACCCGCCGCCCGCCCGAAGAACGCCACCGGGTGGTGTCTCCTGGGATCGCCGAAGACCGCGTCCGCGGCTACTCCCAGCAACAATCCGGCCGCGCGTCCCACGCCCAAGGCAGACCTCCCCGAAGTCGAAGGGCACCGTATAGCTTCGGCTGTCACCCGTTCGAGCTAGGGGCGGACTTCCCGATGTCCGGGACTGTCGGTGCCCGGCATTAGGGTGGCCGATCGTGGAACCCGCGGGCCGTTTGAAGCTCTACGCGTACCTGGACGCGCGCGACTACCAGCGCACGTACCTGGCGATCATGCGCCTGTTCACCTCCACCCTGCTCGCCGACCTGTCCGCGGGCGAGGTCGCCGGAGCGCTCGCGGGGGCCGAGCGGCTGGGCACCGTGGACGCGGGCGAGTCCCGGATCGAGAACGTGATCAACCGGCTCAAGCAGCTCGTGGAGTGGGGGAACCTGGTCCAGGGCCGTCGCGAGGTCGTGGCGACGAGCATCGCCGAGTTCCAGCACGGCAGCGTCCGGTACCAGGTGAGCAAGCTCGCCGTGCGGGTGCAGCGGGACGTGGACCAGCTGCTGCGGGTGCCCGAGGGCGCGCGCGAGGTGTCGCGGGAGCTGCTGCCCGCGATCGAGCGCGGGCTGAGCGAGCTGGGCGGCGCGCTGTCCGAGGCGCTGGTGACCGGCGAGGGCAGGCGGTCGCGCGAGGTGCTGGCCGAGCGGGTGACGACGGTGTTCCTCCAGCACGCCGAGCTGGCGGCCACGGTCCGTGACTTCTACGCGTACCTCGGGCAGGTCGTGACGCGGCACCACCTGGCGCCCGAGGAGATCTCCGGGTTCCGCAACCTGCTGGTCGAGTACATCCAGATGGTCGTGGAGGACGTGCTGCGGCACACCCCGGCCATCGCGGACGCCCTCGCGGGTCTCGCGAAGGCGCGCGGCGAGCTGCTGCGGCTGCTCGGCGGCACGGACGGGCTGGGCGGCGAGGTCGAACGGGCGCGCGGCCGGTCCGCGGCGGACTGGCAGGAGCTGGCGGGCTGGTTCGTGGACCGGCCCGGCCACCCGAGCCAGGTGACGGCGCTGCGCGAGGCGACCGCGCGGGCCATCGGGTCGCTGCTGGCGTCGGTGAAGCGCGCGACCTCCGGCGGCGGGCTGCTGCCGGGGCGGCGCGCGGAACTGCTGAAACTGGCCGCGTGGTTCGACTCGGGCACCCGCGAGCAGGGCCACGAGCTGTACGCGGCGGCGTTCGGGCTGTACTCGGCGCGGCACGTGCTGCCCGCACCGGAGCACGACAGCGACAACGAGCGGACGGCGTGGCGCGACGGGCCGGTGCGGGACGTGACGGTCAGCGTCCGCAGCCGGGGCGACCGGGGCGCGCGCGGCCGGACGTCGCGGATCCTGGACGACCCGATCACCGAGCAGTCGTTGCTGGCGGCGGCCCGCGAGGCGGACGAGCACCGGGCCGCGTCGGTCGCCGAGCTGGCGTCGGCCGCGCCTCGGCTGGCGTCGACGACGCTGTCGGGCGACGCGCTGGGCGTGCTGTGCGAGCTGCTGACGCTGGCGATGGCGCAGCGCGAGAGCGCGGTCGACTCCGGGTCGGCCGCGGACCCCGTGCGCGGGCTGCGGGTGACCGTGGACCACGCGCCGGGCGAGACCACGAAGATCACCTCGAAGGCCGGGACGTTGACCCTGCACGACGCGCGACTGGCGTTGAGCGAATGAGCACGCCGCTGGACGACCTCCCGGACATCGACGCGGCGAACGTGGTGCGCTGCGCGCGGACGCTGCTGCGCAGGCCGCTGCTGCGCGGCGACGGGCCGGACGGGGAGCTGCTGACGCTCGTCTACCGGCACCGGTTCGCGTTGCAGGACCTGTTCGCGGGGCTGCTCGGCTACCGGCTGGTGGTGGAGCGGCGGTTCGCGCGGCTGTACAAGTCCGGGCCCGGCGTGGACGACACGCGCGGGGTGCCGGGGATGTCGCCGCGCGGGTACGCGTACCTGGCGCT
This sequence comes from Umezawaea sp. NPDC059074, assembly GCF_042738955.1. Lineage (NCBI taxonomy): Bacteria > Bacillati > Actinomycetota > Actinomycetes > Pseudonocardiales > Pseudonocardiaceae > Umezawaea > Umezawaea sp. NPDC059074. Next base: position 90,731 of record NZ_JBHYHC010000019.1, on the reverse strand, counting down.
GACGTTGGGCGTGCTGACCGGGGTGGGGCGGCAGACGTTGTTGTCCCGCTTGGTGTCGGACGTGCGGGCGGCGGCCGGGGAGGCCGGGATCGACGTCGTGGACGACGTGGTGGACCGGCGGGCGCTGACGGCGGCGCTGCGGCACCTGGTGTCGCTGGGCGTGCTGCACGAGACCGAGGGCCAGGTCGGCGCGGACCTCCAGACGGAGGCGCTGATCACGATCGACACGGACCTGCTGGGGCAGCTGCTGACCGGGCCGGTGGCGGAGGCGGACTCGCCTGAGCGCTTGGTGGCACTGGCGGCCCGGCCGGGGCCGCGCGGGGTCGAGCACGCGGTGCGGCGCAAGCTGGTGGAGACGCCGCTGGTGCTGTACGCGGACCTGCCGCCCGAGCAGGCGGACTGGTTGCGGCGCAACCAGCGCAAGGAGTCCGTGCTGCTGGAGAAGTGCTTCGGGCTGTTCACCGAGTCGCGCCTGGAGGGCGTGCTGGCGGCGGACCCCGAGGACTACCTGACGGACATGTACTTCCCCGGTTCCTCGACGGTCGCGCGGCTGGCGTTGCTCGCGCTGCCGTCGTTGCTGGAACTGGAGTACGACGAGGACGACGAGCCGATCACGCGCGCGGACGGGCGGCACCTGGTGTCGCCCGCGCGGTTGCGCGAGGTGCTCGACCAGCTGGTCGAGGACTACCCGGCCGCGTGGTCGAAGCAGATCGTGGAAGACCAGGACAAGCTCGTCGTCCAGGTCACGAAGTTGTTGCGGCGCATGGGACTCGCCGTCCCGTGCGACGAGGGCTGGCTGCTCAACCCGGCCGCTCACCGGTGGATACCCGAACCCGACGGCGACCCCGAGCGCGAGGTCGCCGCCCCCGCCCCGATCGAGCCGGAAGTGCCGAGCTGGTCGCTGTTCGACGAGGAGAACGTGTCGTGACGCAGGAGCGGGACAGGTGGCGGCTGCACCGCGGCGGCATCGTCAACGTGTGGCAGTACACCGAGCAGACGTTCGACTTCTCCGGCGGGCGGGCGATCTTCCAGGGCACCAACGGGTCCGGCAAGTCGCGGACGCTGGAGCTGCTGCTGCCGCTGTGCCTGGACGGCGACCTGCGGCAGGTCGGGTCGAAGGGGTTCGACACGGTCAGCCTGCGGCGGCTGATGCTGGACGACTACAACGGCGGCCCGAACCGGATCGGCTACGCGTGGATCGAGCTGCGCCGGGTCGTGGACGGGGTCGAGGAGTTCCTGACCTGCGGGCTCGGGGTGAAGGCGTCCAAGACGTCGCAGGCGATCACCGACTCCTGGCGGTTCATCACGTCCGCGCGGGTCGGCCGTGACCTCCAGCTGGCGGGGCACGAGCGGATCCCGCTGGGCCCGGCGCACCTGCGGGAGGCGATCGGCGCGGACTGCGTGCTGGAGGACGCCGCGTTCCGGGCGAAGATCGCCGAGACGGTCTACGGCGTGCCCGCCGCCCGGTACGGCGACCTGCTGCACCTCCAGCGGACGCTGCGCAACCCGGACGTCGGGTTGAAGGTGCTGGAGGGGCAGCTGGAGCAGATCCTGTCGGACGCGCTGCCGCCGCTGGACCAGACGATGGTCGAGCAGCTGGCGACGTCGTTCGACGACCTGGAGTCGATCCGGGAGAACATCACCCGGCTGTCGTCGGCGGACGCGGCGCTCGGCACGTTCCTCAAGACGTACTCCGACTACGCGTTCGGCGGGCTGCGGTCGTCGGCGGAACGGCTGCGCGGGGCCGAGGACGCCGTGCGCAAGCTGGAGCGCGAGTGCGCGCGGCTGGACGGCAACCTGGAGCGCACGCGCACGGCGCGGGCCGAGGCGGAGTCCGCGCAGACGGCGTTGGAGACCGGCGAGGGGCAGGCCGAGGAGACGATCGCGGCGCTGAAGGAACTCCCCGCGTTCCGCGACCTCCAGGACCTCCAGACCCGCGAGAAGCTGGTGGCGGAGAAGCGGTCGTCGGCGATCGCGGCGCTGGAGATGGCGACCAAGCAGCGGCAGCAGGAGGACGGCGCGGTCGACGCCGTGCTGCGGTCCGTGCGCAGGCTGCACGAGGAGCTGGGGTCGGCCGACGAGCTGACCGAGCCGCTGCGCCAGCAGTTGCGCGCGGCCGGGCTGGACTCGTCGCTCGCACCGGCCGTGCCGCGGGTGCCGCACGCCGAGGCGTCCGTGACGACGCACCTGGTGCGGGCGAAGCCCGACCCGGAGGCGGACCCGCTGCCGACCGAGCGGCGGGTGCCGCCGACGGCGGCGACGGACACCGTGCTGACGGGGTTGGAGACGGCCGCGGCGGCGACGGCGCAGATCGCGTCGACGGCCCGGCAGCGCGGCGCGCTCGCCCTCGCGCTGCACCAGCGGGCCGGGGAGCTGGACCGCGAGCAGCAGCAGGTGGAGGCGTTGCGGCAGAAGGCGAAGGACGCGCAGCACGGCGCGACCGAGGCCTCCGCGCTGCGCCACCAGGAGAGCCAGGAGCTGGCGGTCGTCGCGCGGACGTGGCTGGACGAGGTCGAGCGCTGGTGCGGCGCGGGGCCGTTGGCGGACGGGCTGCCGAACCAGGCGTTCGAGCTGCCGGAGGCCGTGGACCCGGAGGTGGCGCGGACCGTGACGGCCGCGGCGCGCGAGTGGACCGCTCCCCTGGTCCGGTCGGCGCGGGACGCGGCGCAGGCGTTCGTGGTGCGGCAGAAGGACTTGCGCGGGCGGATCAACCAGCTCGACGCCGAGTTGGCCGGTCTGCGGTCGGGCAAGGAACGGGTGCCCGAACCGGGTCGGTACGTGTCCGCGTCGCGTGATCCTCGGACGGGGACGCCGTTCTACCGGCTGGTCGACTTCCAGGCCGCCGTGAACGAGGACGGGCGAGCCGGGCTCGAGTCGGCGTTGCAGGCCAGCGGGTTGCTGGACGCGTGGGTGACGGGCGACGGGTCGGCGTTGACCGACGACGTGACCGCGGTGCCGCGGGAGGCCGTGACCGGGCCGTCGCTGGCGTCGGTGCTGGTCCCGGCCGTGGAGCCGGGGTCCGTGGTGTCCGCCGAGGTGGTCGCGGGGCTGCTCGCGGCGGTGTCGCTGGACGACGGGGCCGGGCTGGCGCTGTCGACCGACGGCCGCTGGCGGGCCGGGGTGCTCGGCGGCGCGTGGCGCAAGCCCGCCGCGGAGTTCATCGGCGCGGGAGCGCGGGAGTCCGCGCGGCGGCGGCGGATCGAGGTGCTGGAGGACGAGCTGGCGGAGCTGCGCGGCGAGCTCGGGTCGGCCGAGGACGAGCTGGCGGGCGCGCGCGACCACGTGACGCGGTGGGAGGCGCACCTGGACGGGTTCCCGTCCGACGGCGACCTGATCGCCAAGCACAGCCGGGAACAGGCGGCCCGCGAGTCGGCGGACCGCGCCGAGGCCAAGGCGCGCGAGCTGCGGGCGTCGTTGGAGGAGGCCCAGGCCCGCGGCGAGGCGGCACGTGGCGAGTTGGTGCGGCAGGCCGGTGAGGCGGGGCTGCCCGCGGAGACCGAGGGGCTGCGGCAGTCGCAGCAGGCCGCGGGCGACGCGCAGCGGACCGCCGACCGGCTCGGCGACCTGCTGCGGCGGGGGTGCCAGGGAGCTGTGACGGACCTGACCGACGCCACCCGCCGCTACCACGCGGCGGGCGAGGACCGGGCCGCGGCGGAAGCGGACGCCGAGGCCCGCTGCGTCGACCACACGACGCAGGCCACGACGTTGGCGGAGCTGACCGAGGCCATCGGCGGCGAGGCGCGCGAGATCGCGGACCAGCTCGGCTCGTTGGAGTCGGCGCGGCGCAAGTACCGCGAGGACCTCAAGTCCAAGCGCGAGGAGGTCGCGTCGGCCCGTGAGCAGGCCGCGAAGCTCGAAGCGCAGTTGGAGGGGGCGCGCTCGTCCCTGGAGGACGCCTCGGGCGAGCGGACGCGGGTCGCCGAGCAGTTCAAGGCGACCGTGGCGGCCCCCGGCATCCTGGTCGCCGCGCTGCCGGACGTGGACGGCGACCTGGACGCGATCCGGGAGGCCATCACCGCGGCGGGCGACCGTCGGGGCGCGGGCGAGGCCACGGTGATCACCAAGCTCCAGGCGTTGCAGACCTCGCTCGCGGGCAGCCACGACATCGCCGCCGAACAGCACGCGGGACTGCTGACGGTGACCGTGACCGGCGAGGAGGGCACCCGGCCGGTGGCCGTGGCCGCGCGGCAGGTGACGGCGAAGCTGGCCGACCAGCGCGGGTTCCTCAACGAGCAGTACCAGGGCGTGTTCGCCGACTACCTGATCCGCGACCTGGCCGAGTGGCTGCGCGGGCAGGTCGCCGTCGCCGAGGACCTGTGCAAGCGGATGAACGACGTGCTGAGCAAGGCCCGGTCGAGCCAGGGCGTGCACGTGAAGCTGTCGTGGAAGCCGTCGTCCGCGCTGGACGAGGAGACGCGGACCTCGCTCGCGCTGGTGCGGGAACCGTTCGCCAACCGCACGCCCGAACAGGACGAGGCGCTGCGGCGGGTGTTCACCGAGCGGATCGAGACCGAACGCGACGCCGACTCGGGCAACTACGCCGAGGTCCTGTCACGGGCGCTGGACTACCGCACGTGGCACCAGTTCACCGTGACCGTCGGCGACACCGGCCCGGACGGCGGCCCGCGGGAACGGCGGTTGAAGCAGCTGTCGTCCGGCGAGACCCGCCTGATCTCGTACGTGACCCTGTTCGCCGCGGCGGCGTCGTTCTACGACGCGGTGAGCAGCGGCGCGGACTCGTTCGACCCGCTCCGCCTGGTGCTGCTGGACGAGGCGTTCGAGCGCCTCGACGACCCCACCATCGCCCGCATGCTGGGGCTGCTGGTGGACCTCGACATGGACTGGGTGATCACCTGGCCGAGCGGCTGGGGCGTCTCCGACAAGATCCCGAGGATGCACATCTACGACGTCCTCCGCCCCCGCAACGGCCGCGGCGTGGCCTGCACCCAAACCACCTGGGACGGCGCGGCCCTGGACCGAGTGGACCCGTAGTGGCCGGCGGGCCTGGTTCGTGAGCACCGCGAGCCAGGCCGGTGGTTCGGCGTGGGCGGCGAAGGACCGTGCTGGATCCGCGTGGCCTCGTGGGCGGCTGAACCGGCCGAGCCTCGTGATCGGTCAAGCGGTCACGAGTCGGGTCGGGAAGGCGCGGCAGGCGGGCGGGTCAGAGGCGGCGGTCGTGCAGGGGGCCTGGGGTGGCCTGGACCCAGACGACCTGGGCCGGGGCGGCGTTGGGCCTGGTGGCGCCGTAGTGGTAGCCGCCGTGTTTCACGGCTGACGCATTCGCGGAGTTCGCGGTATTCCGCGCGCGGAATCGTTCCGGGCGTCTCGGGCCGTCGAGCAGGTCACACATGTGAATGTCCTGTCGCAGAAGCGGGAGCAAGCCACCAGCGCATTGGGGACCTCCCCGCTGTCGGGACGGGCACCAGCACGAACACCGGACCCTTAATCTCTGCATAACCTTCGGGCACGACTTGACCACGGCTGATCCAGGCGGGTCAATAATGATCAACAAAGGCTGCCCGAACCCACCTTCCCCGGCTTCCCGGATGAACCTCCGCCGTTTGTCGGGAGCGGACCGGGGTGATATGGCGGTCCGGTCCGGCCAATTCGTTGATCGCTCAACCAGGCGGTAGACCGGGCGGTGCCCGAGCGGGCAGCGGCGTTAGGGTTGGCGGGTGCTGGACGACGACCTCCGCGACCGCTACGACCTCCCCGGACTGGCCGAGCTGTGGCGCGTGGCGCTGGAGACGCTGGAAGGCGGGCGCTCCGCGTTCAGCCTCCAGGTCGTCGACGAGGACATGGCCCGCGGCTTGAGCGCCGTGCTGCACAAGGACGTCGCCGCCCCGGCCCGGCGGCAGCTGTCGGTGGTGCGGTTGGACGAGCACCTCCGGGTGGACGGAACGTCGTTGCCGGAGGTGCTGCGGGTGGTGCACGGGCGGCCCGTGCTGGTGCCGCCCGGCCAGATGTCGTGGCGGTCCCAGTGGCTCGCCCAGGTCCGCCGGTACGACGGCATTCCCGCCGAGGAGTTCGACGGCGTCGTCGCACGCGCCGACGAGGTGCTGACGGCCGTCCTCGCCGGAGGGGCGTGGCCCGAGGCCGATCCGGTCGTGCGGAAGGTCGCCGAACGCGCGCTGGCCCTAGCCGGTGGGCCTCATCAGGGCGGATGACCGCACGCCGCCCGCGCCCAGGAACTCCGCCACGGGCAGCGTCGCCGCGCCCATCGCGACCGACTCGGTGCCCAGCTCGCACAGCTTGATCTTCGCCTGCTGGTACGGGTGGTGCAGGGAGTGCTTCGCGGCCACCTCGCGGATGGCGGGCAGCAGCCGCTCACCCAGCAGCAGGCCGGCCCAGCCGCCCACTATCACCCGCTCGGGGTTGAAGATGTTGATCAGGTTGCCGATGCCCGCCCCGGCGTAGCGGGCGGTCTCGTTCAGCACCTCCCGCGCCGCCTGCGAGTCCTCGGCGAGCAGGTCGCGCAGCGCCACTTCCTCGTCCTCGATCTCCTGCGGCAGCCCCGCGGCCTCGCGGTGCCTGCTCAGCACGCCCTTCGCGCCGATGTACGCCTCCAGGCAGCCGTGCGCGCCGCACCGGCAGGGCCTGCCGTCCAGCGACAGCGTCGTGTGGCCCCACTCGCCCGCGCCGCCCGAAGCGCCGCGGTACGGCACGCCGTCGGCGATGACGCTCGCGCCGACGCCGGAGCCGATGAGGGCGATCACGGCGTTGCGCGCGCCCCGGCCCGCGCCGAACCACATCTCCGCTTGACCCAGCGTGTTCGCGCCGTTGTCGATGAACAGCGGCAGGTCCGTCCCGGCGCGCAGCATCCGCTCCAGGGGCACGCCGTTCCACCCGACGGTCTGGGCGTGGACCAGCAGCTCCGACCCGCGCTCGACGAGACCGGGAACGCCGACGCCCACCCCGAGGATCCGGCCGGGGTCCACGCCGCTGTCCTCGACGCACTGGGCGAGGCCCGCGAGCACGCGCTCGACCACGGCCTCGCCCCGGTTGGCGATCGTGTCCATCTGGAACGTGCTCATGGCGAGCCGCCGCAGGGTGAGGTCGAAGACCTCGACCAGCACGTGCGTCTCGCCGACGTCGACGCCCACCACGCACGCGTGGTCGGGGTTGACGCGGAGCAGCACGCGGGGCCTGCCGCCGTCGGAGCCGACCAGACCCGCCTCGACCACGACCTGGTCCTCGACCAGCTCGCCGACGACGTTGCTGACCGACGCCTGGCTCAGCCCGGTCGCGCCCGCGAGCTCGTGGCGGCTGAACTGGCCGTCGAAGTACAGCCTGCGCAACACGCGGGCGCGGTTGCTCGTCCTCAAGTCGCGCATCGTCCGCTTGCTCCGCTGCACTGCACTCCCCTTTGCCAAGCCTTGACGCCCTGAGGTCACATGGGTTAAATCACATCTTGAAATAAGGCGTGATGCCGGACACCCCGACTATGCCAGCCGATCCCTGAACCCGGTAACGCAAGGTCGCCACCACGCCCCAGCTGCCCTGCTCAGCTGTCCAGTACGGAACGAGGAACCCTGCCATGCCGAAGCCTCGAAGGTCCCTACTCTCCGCCCTCGGCGCCACGCTGCTGGCGGCAGCCGTGGTCGCCGTGCCGAACGCGCCCGCGCAGGCCGCGGGCGAACAGGTCAACGTGTGGCTGACGACCACCACCAGCGCCGACCGCGGGACGCAGGTGACGAGGGGTCTCCAGCCGCAGACCCCGGTCACCTTCGCGGCGGGCACGGGCACCGGCGGCCAGACCATCACGGTCAACGAGAACACCCGCTACCAGACGTTCGAGGGCGGTGGCGCGTCGTTCACCGACAGCGCCGCGTGGCTGATGAACAGCAGCGGCTACCTCAGCGCCGCCACCCGCGAAGACACGATGAAGAAGCTGTTCGACCCGGTCAACGGCATCGGCCTGTCGATGACCCGCAACCCGATGGCGTCGACGGACCTCGCGCGGTTCGACTACTCCTACGACGACACGTGCTGCGACGTCAACGACTTCAAGATCGACCACGACCTCGCCGACGTGCTGCCGCTGACCAAGCGCGCCAAGGAGCTGAACCCGGCGCTGCGCGTGATGGCGTCCCCGTGGAGCGCGCCCGCGTGGATGAAGGACAACAACTCCATGCGCCAGGGCTGGCTGAAGGCCGAGTACTACGGCACCTACGGCCAGTACTTCGCCAAGTACGTGCAGGCCTACCAGTCGCGGGGCATCCCGATCGACTACGTGACGCCGCAGAACGAGCCGGGCTGCTGCCCCGGCTACCCGTCGATGCAGTGGAACACCGCGGGCCTGATCAACTTCACCAAGAACGGCATCTACCCCGCGTTCCGGGCGGCCGGGATCAACACCAAGGTGCTGATCTACGACTGGAACTGGGACGGCTACAACACGTGGGTCAAGCCGCAGCTCCAAGACCCGGCGATCGTGAACGACCCGTTGTTCGGCGGCATCGCGTGGCACGGCTACGTCGGTGACGTCTCCGCGCAGACCACCGCGCACAACGAGTTCCCGAACGTCAAGGCGTTCGACACCGAGCACTCCGGCGGCACCTGGATCGGCGACCAGCACCGCGAGGACATGTTCAACATCATCGACTACACCCGCAACTGGGGCAGCTCGGTCGTCAAGTGGAGCCTCGCGCTCGACGAGCAGATGAACCCGCACAACGGCGGCTGCGGCACCTGCACCGGCTTCATCACCGTGCACAACAACGACGGCAAGCGCGGCCAGGTCACCTACAACGTCGAGTACTACACGATGGGCCACCTGACCAAGTTCGTGAAGCCGGGCGCGCAGCGCATCGAGTCCAACGACAACGGGTCGGTCAAGAACGTCGCGTGGCGCAACACCGACGGCTCGAAGGCCCTCATCGCGTACAACACGACCGGCAGCACCCAGAACGTCAAGGTGAACTGGGGCAACTCGTCGTTCAACTACAGCCTGCCCGCCCGCACGACCGCCACGTTCACCTGGAACGGCACGCAGGGCGGCACCCCGCCCGCCACCGGCGGCACGATCACCGGCCTGGGCGGCAAGTGCCTCGACGTCGCGGGCGCGAGCAGCACCAACGGCACCGCGGTGCAGCTCTACGACTGCAACGGCAGCACCGCGCAGAAGTGGACCGTGGGCACCGACGGCACGATCCGCGTGCTCGGCAAGTGCCTGGACATCAAGGACAACAGCGTCGCCGACGGCGCCAAACTCCAGATCTGGGACTGCGCGGGCGGCAACAACCAGAAGTGGAACGTCACGTCGTCCCGCGACATCGTGAACCCGGCCACGAACAAGTGCTTGGACGCGACCGGCAACTCCTCGGCGAACGGCACCCTGGCCCAGATCTGGGCCTGCACGGGTGCGGCCAACCAGAAGTGGACCGTGACGGCGTAGCACGCCAGGGCTGAAGGGGGCAGGGGGTTGGCGGACCTCCTGCCCCCTTCTCCGTTTCCCGGTCCGTTTTCTCAGTCCGTCGCGAAGCGCTGTTCGTCCCAGCGGCCGTGGGCTTCCAGGAGTTTGCGGCCGACGCGTTTGAGGTCGGCGATGTCGCGGTCGTCCAGGTGGTCGGAGAAGGCGGCGGCCACGGTGTCGCGGTAGGCGGCGGCCGTGACGTCCTCGACCATCCGCCTGCCCTGCTCGGTCAGGACGGCGTAGACCAGTCTGCGGTTGTCCGGCGGCTGTTCGCGGGCTACCCAGCCGCGTTTCACCAGGCGTTCGACCAGGCGCGTCACGCCGCTCGGGCTCACCGAGAGCAGATCGGACAGGTCCAGCATGCGGAGTCTGCCGCCGTTCATCTTCAGCCGGTAGAGGGCCGAGTGCTCGAGCAGCGAGCAGCCCGCTACGGCTTCCATGCGGTCGCTCATCGCCGACTGGGACGCCTCCACGCCCTGGTGGGCGTACAGCCAGGCCAGCAGGGCGTCGCTCGGCTCGGTCATGGCGGTCATCCTAGCAATTCGTTTGACGCCGGGACGTTTTCAGTGTCAATCTTTTCGCATGACAACTTTGGTTACTGGTGCCACTGGCGCTCAGGGCGGCGCTGTTGCTCGATTGCTGCTTGCTCGTGGGCATGTTGTGCGTGCTCTTACGCGGGATCCCGGCGGTGCTGCCGCCGGGCGGTTGCGGGCGGCGGGGGCGGAGGTGGTTGGAGGGGATTTTGACGATCCGGCGTCGCTGTCGGCCGCGTTGGTCGGTGTTGGGTCTGTGTTCGCGGTGACCACGCCGTTCGGGACTGATCCGGCCACCGAGACTCGGCAGGGGATCGCGTTGGTCGATGCGGCGGCGGGTGTGGATCACATCGTGTTCACGTCGGCCGCCAATGCGGACCGGGGCACGGGGATTCCGCACTTCGACAGCAAGCAGCGGATTGAGGAGCACTTGGCGGCTGGGTCTGTGCGGTGGACGGTGCTCGGACCCGCCGCGTTCGTGGATGACAAGTTCGGTGAGTGGTCGTTGAGCGGGCTGCGGCGGGGGGTGCTCGGGTTGCCGATGCCTTCCGATGCTCCGATGCACCTGGTGGCTGTTGCCGATATCGCCGCTGTGGCTGTGTTGGCGTTGGAGCAGCCTGGGCGGTTTGACCGGGTGCGGATGGATTTGGCGGGAGAGGTGACTACGCCTGCGGCGATGGCTTCGGTGTTGACGGCGGCCATCGGGTCGCCGATTCGGCATCATCGGCCGCCGATGGAGGTGGTGGAGCGGCATTCGATGGATTTGGCGTTGATGTTCCGGTACTTCAGTGAGGTGGGGTTGGACGTGGCGGTTCCCGCGTTGCCGGAGATCACTTGGACGCGGTATGCCGATGTGGTGGCGGGGATGCCGTGGGGTGAGTTGCTGCGGGAGGGGTGAACTGCGGCTTCGGCTTCCAGCTTGGTCGCCTGGCGGCTTCGTTTTCCAGCCCGCTGTGTCCGATTTGATTTGGGGCCCCTAGATTTGCCCCTTGATCGGGCCAAAAGGCAGTGCCCCAAAGCCCTGCCCGATCTCCAATTTTAAGGGGCAAATCCCCCAAATAAAATCGGACACGTACCAACCAGCCAGCCCCAGCAGGTAGGCAATCGGCTCTGCGAGCTCTGGCAGATGGGCAGTCGGGTCTATGGGGTGGTGTCGCTGTCGCGGAGGTAGGTCTCCATGGTGGTGCGGAGGTTGTCGGCTGCGCGGGCTACTAGGGCTAGTTGTTCCTTGGTGAATTCGCCTAGTGCCTGATCAAGTTGTTGTTGCAGTGGTTCGAAGAAGGCGTCTGCTTTGGCGTTGATTGTTGTTGTCGAGCGCAGGGTCACGATTCGTCGGTCGGTTTCTTCCCTGGTGCGTTCGATGTGTCCTGCTTGCTCGAGGCGTCCTAGCAGGATTGAGGTTGCGCCTGGGGATAGGCCTACGCGTTCGGCCAGGCGTGCCGGGGTCAGTGGTGCGCCTCTGTCTTCGGCCTCGATGATCAGCACTACCGCGTCGGCGTCCGTGGTGTGGATGCGCACGCTTTTGGCGAAGACCCGTGCCAGTTCCTTCCGTGTGGCGCTGAAGGCCGTGAGGCTGCGCAGCACGTGCTCGTACTGCTCGCTCGGCCCGTTCGGCTCGGCTTCAGGCATGGCCGACCTCCTCTCCGTCCCGTGGGATCCTATGTGACGCATCATAGTTTTGCGACAAAATAACTTTGCGGCATGATGATGGGAGACCCATCACCTGACGCGAGGAGCCAGTGCAGTGAACGGATCGATCACCATCATCGGGGCCGGGCTGGCGGGGCTGGTCCTCGCTCGTGTGCTGCACGTCCACGGCATCGCCTCGACCGTCTACGAGGCTGAGGCCTCGCCCACCGGGCGTGCTCAGGGTGGGCAGCTCGACATCCACGACTTCAACGGGCAGGTCGCTCTGCGGGAGTGCGGGCTGCTTGAGGAGTTCCGGTCGATCGTCAACATGGGGGGTGAGGCCATGCGGTTCCTCGGGTCCGACGGAGAGGTTGTCGGGGAGATTCCTGACGACGGGGAGTTGGGCAATCCGGAAGTGCTGCGCGGGGAGTTGCGGCGGATTCTCGTCGAGTCGTTGCCGCCCGGCACCATCAAGTGGGGTCACAAGACCGTGTCCATCTCGTCCGGCGAACGGCACACGGTCACCTTCGCCGACGGGTCGTCGACGGAGACCGATGTGCTGGTCGGCGCTGACGGGGCCTGGTCGCGGGTTCGGGACCACCTCAACGGGGCCTCGCCCGAGTACCTGGGGACCGTGTGGGTGGAGACGTTCCTCCACGACGTCGAGGTGCGCCACCAGCGCAGTGCGGCCCTGGTCGGCAGTGGGGCGATGCTGGCGATGGAGCCGGGAAGGGGGATCTTCGGCCACCGCGAGGCCAACGACGTCATCCACACCTACGTCGTGTTGAAGAAGCCCCTGGAGTGGATGCGGACTGTCGACTTCTCCGACCGTGAACAGGCACTCGGGGAAGTCGCCCGGCAGCTCGGGCCGGGGTGGGCTCCGGAGTTGCTGGAGCTGGTGACCAGGGGTGAGACCACGCCGGTCGCGCGGCCGATCTGGGGGCTGCCGTTGGGGCACACGTGGGACCGCGTTCCCGGTGTCATGTTGATCGGCGACGCCGCGCACCTCACCCCGCCGGACGGTGATGGGGCCAACTGGGCGCTCTACGACGGCGCGCAGCTCGCGCTGGCGATCGTGGACTCTCGCGGGGATGTCGAGGCGGCGTTCACGGCCTTTGCCGAGCAGATGGTGCCGCGCAGTGCCGCGTCCTCGATCGAGGGCTACCAGTCCTTCGAGCAGACCTTCGGCTACAACGCGCCCGCGAACCTGCGGGACATGATGAGCCGCGCGAAGACCTACGGTCACCGCCACTGACGGCGGTTCACCGGTGCGGTGGTCGACACCACCGCACCGGTGACTTGCTCAGGTGGCCGCGGCCCAGGAGGAGATCATCCGGTAGGCGATCGACGCGCCTGGTGCCAGCAGGAGGTCTTCTACGCTGCCCGGTTCGGCCAAGGCCTGGCGGACCAGGTCACGGCTGACCCACTTGGCTTGGGCGATCTCGCCGTCCGCTGGCACCAGTGGTTCCGCCGGGTCGGCGATGGCGGTGAAGCCGACCATCAGCGACCTGGGGAACGGCCACGGTTGGCTGCCCAGGTAGCGGATGGAGGTGACCGTCACGCCGACCTCTTCGACGATTTCCCTTGCCACGCAGGCTTCCAGGGATTCGCCCGCCTCGACGAAGCCCGCGAGGACCGAGTAGCGGCCTTCCGGCCAGCCCGCTCCCCTGGCCAGCAGGACGTTCTCGCCGTTGCCGCCCACGCCGTCGTGGACCAGGCAGATGACGGCCGCGTCGGTGCGGGGGTACTCCTCGTGGGAGCACTTCGTGCAGACGCGGGCCCAGCCGGATTTGACCGACTCCGTCGGTGAGCCGCAGCGGGCGCAGAACTTCGCGTTGCGGTGCCACGCGAAGGCCGCCACCGCCGAGGTCAGCAGGCCCGCCCCGGTGTCGTCCAGGAGCGCGCCCACGGCCCGCAGGTCCAGCAGTTGCGGGTCGTCGGTCAGGTCCGGGAACTGCCAGGCCCTGGCCGGGCTGATCTGGGTTTCCGTCGGGTCGTCCGGCAGGGGGACGCCCCAGTAGGCGACGCCGTCCTGCTCGCCGAGCAGCACGGCGTCCGCCGGCGGGTTGTCGCCGAACTCCAGTGCGGACTGGTCGACGATCCGGGTGCCCTTGTCCGCCACCATCGTGCGGCCGCGCTTGTCCACGGCGATCACCCGTGCCTTCGGCCACAGGGCGGTCAGGCGTTCCGCGTCGGCTCGCAGGGGCTCCCGGCGGTCCACGGTGAACCGGGAGAGCGCCGGGAGGTCCAGCAGTTCGAACGGACCGGTCACGGCAGGGTCACTCCACCCAGCGCCTTCAGCTGCGGCGCCAGCTTGTCCGCGTCGCCGACGAGGACGCCGGTGAACGCGGTGGGGGCGAAGAACTCCAGCGCGGCCGCCGCGACCTCTTCCACGGTGACCTTCGCCAGCCGCTCCGGGTGCGCCACGAACCAGTCGAGGTCGAGGCCCAGACCGGCCAGGCTCACCAGGAACGACGCGAGGCCGCCCTGCGACGAGGTCGCGGTCAGCAGCGAGCCGATGGCGTACCGGCGGGCCACGTCCACCTCGTCCGCCGACGGCGGCACGAGACCCAGGCGGGCCAGCTCGTAGCGGGTCTCCAGCAGGGCGGCGGCCGTGACGTCGCTCGCGGTGTCCGCGTCGATCATCAGGCTCGCGCCGTGCGGGGTGAACTCCGGGTGCGAGCGGGCGCTGTAGGTGTAGCCCTTGTCCTCGCGGATGTTCTCCACCAGGCGCGACGAGAAGAAGCCGCCGTACACCAGGTTCGCGATCTGGAGCGCCGGGTACTTCGGGTCGGTCCGCTCGACCGCGCGGGCGGCCAGCCGGATCTGCGACTGCACGGCGCCGGGCCGGTGGATCAGCCGCACGTCGCCGGGGGTGACCTCGGGCAGCGGGCTGATCGTGACGGCGGTGCCCTCGCCGGTCCACCCGGCCAGCACGGACTCGACCGTGCCGACGATGGCGTCCGGGTCGATGTCGCCGACCAGCACCAGCACCGAACCCTTGGGCAGCACGGCCCTGGTGTGCAGCGCGGCGACCTCGTCGCGGGTGACCCGCGCGACCTCGTCGGCCTCCGGCATCTCCTTGGCGAACGGGTGGTCGCCGTAGAGGTGCTTCTGGAGGGCCTCGCGGGCGATCACGTTCGGCTGCGAGCGGGCCAGCGCGATCCGCTCCACGAGGCGGTCGCGTTCGCGGTCCACCTCGTCGGCCGGGTAGGTCGCGCCGGTCAGCACGTCGCGGATCACGTCGAGCACGGTGTCCAGGCCGGTCGCCAGGACGCTGCCGGAGATGCTCAGCCGCTCCGGGTCGACGACCGCGTCCAGCTCCGAGCCGACCAGCGCCAGCTCGGTGTCGATCGCGATCCGGTCGCGGGTCGCGGTGCCGGTGAGGATCGTGTTCGCCAGCACCTCGCCCCACGCCGAGTGCTGCGAGCCGACGCTGGTCGCCGCCGGGTCGGCGAACGGGATCCGCAGGCGGACCTCGACCATCGGCACGGACGCGCGGCGGACCGCGACCACCCGGAGGCCGTTGGCGATCGTCGTGTCCACAGTGGACAGGTCGGCGGGCGCGCGCTGCTCGCTCAGCTCCGGAAGCGGGCGGGGCCCCTGCTCCGTGCGGCCGATCTGCTCGGCGCTGCGGTGCGACACTGGGGCGCTCACTCGGTACCTCCGGCGGGGTTGACGATCAGGATGGCGCGCGAGTCGGGGCGCAGGGCCTTCGCGGCGGCGGCGACCTCGTCGACGGTCACGGCGGCGATGCGCTCGGGCAGCTCGTGGATCAGCTCGGCGCGGCCGAACAGCAGCTCCGCCGAGCCGAGGCCCAGGGTGCGGTTCGTGAGCCGGTCGTGCTCGCGGTGCATGGTGGACGCCCAGCGGGCGGTCACCTTCGCCAGCTCCTCCGCGGTCGGGGGCTGCTCGGCGATGAGCTGGAGCTCCTCGTCCAGCGCGGCGATGACCCGCTCCACGGGCACGTCCGGGGCGTGGATCGCGGTGATGGTGAAGCTGTCCGGGTCCCGCGCTTCCAGCGGGCCGAACAGGCCGCAGCCCGCGTTGATGTCCGTGACGATGGCGTCGCGGTGCACCAGCCGCTGCTGGAGGCGGGAGCCGTCGCCGTCGGTCAGCACGCCCGCCAGCACCAGGTAGGCGAGGTAGGCGTCCAGCTCGGTCACCGGGTTCGGGACGCGGTAGCCGATCGCCACGGCCGGGAACGGCGCGTGCGGGTCGGTGTGCTCGGAGCGGATCTCGCCCTTGGGCGCGTCCTCGGCGAACGACGGGCGCTCCGGCACCGTGCGCGCGGGCACGTCGCCGAAGTGCTTCTCGACCAGCGCGGTCGCGCCCTCGACGGTGAAGTCGCCCGCCACGGTCAGCACGGCGTTGCCGGGCGCGTAGTAGGTGTCGAAGAAGGCCGCGCAGTCCTCGACGGTGGCGTTCTCCAGGTCGGTGAAGTCGCCGTAGCCGTTGTGGGCGTTCGGGAACGTCTTGAACAGCACGGGCGGCAGCAGGATCCAGGGGAAACCGCCGTACGGCCGGTTCAGCACGTTGAGGCGGATCTCCTCCTTCACCACGTCGATCTGGTTGTTGAGGTTCTCCTGGGTGATCTTCGGGGCGCGCATGCGGTCCGCTTCGAGGAACAGCGCGCGCTCCAGTGCCGCCGACGGCAGCACCTCGTAGTAGTCGGTGTAGTCGGGGTGCGTCGATCCGTTGAACGTGCCGCCGGAGGACTGCACGTGCCGGAAGTGCGCGAGCTTCTCCAGGCTCTCGCTGCCCTGGAACATCAAGTGCTCGAACAGGTGCGCGAAGCCGGTGCGCCCCTCGGGCTCGGACCGGAAGCCGACGTCGTAGTGCACGCTCACGCCGACCACCGGGGCACTCGTATCGGGGGCGAGCACCACCCGCAGTCCGTTGGGAAGCGTGAACCTGTGCAGTTCGGGTAGCGCCATGAAAGCAGCCTACGGCTTCTGACCCCGGAGTGATCGGAGGTGCCCCGCCTGGGCGAGCACACCGTCGAGCGCGCCGAGGAACGCCGGGAAGTGCCGGGCGAAGCGACCGAGGTCAGGGCTGCCCTCGGACTCGCCGAACCAGTACAGCCCCGGCGTGCCGCCCGCCCCGGACGCGAGTGGCGCGAACGTGCCGAGCCAGCGGTCCGTGGCGCCCAGCACCACCGCGTAGGGCAGGGAGCGGGAGAAGACCATTTCGCGGTCGGCCTCGGGGATGTCACCGGGCGTGACCGCGTGCAGGTAGCCGCGCAGGCCCCGGACGTGCTCCAGCAGCACGCTGCCGCGCTTGGTGCGGGCGGGCATCGAGCGGGCGCCGAACGTGAGGGCGAGGCCCGCGACCACGACGACCAGGCCGAGCAGGGCCGCGCCGCCGCTGAGCGCGAGCCCGACCGTGAGGCCGACCCCGGCGACGGCGAGCGCCACGCCGTAGAGCGACCACCGGCCGCGGACGGCGTCCGGGCGGCGGGTGAACCAGTTCTTGTCGACCACGTCGGTGTAGAGGCGGTCGCGGACCTCGGCGAGGTCGATCTTGCGGTTGCGCAGCTCGGAGACCAGCACCGAGTCCACGCCGTCGGGCAGCAGCGCCTCGAACACGGCCCGCTCGTAGCCCGACAGCGACGCGTCGACCGGGTTGCGCCGGACCAGCGTCCAGTCCAGCACCCCGCCGGGGGAGCCGACCTCGGAGATCCACAGGTAGTTGCGGACGGCGAGGTCGATGATCGTGGCGGTCACGTCCACCACGTCGACGTGCTCGTCCACGACCGTGCCGACCTGGCCGGGCAGCACGCCGTCCGGCGACGCGAACGCGACCCCGCCGTCGGAGCCCGCGACCAGCACGTTGACCTGGCCGACGTCGGCGGCCAGCGCGCGGGCGTCGCGGCCGCGCAGGAACCAGAGCAGGGTGAACCCGCCCGCGAGCAGCAGCACGAGCGCCACCAGCGCGATGGCGCTGGACGGGGTGAGCGCGAACGCGGCGGCCAGTCCGGTGCTCTCGACGACCCTGGCGTTGGCGGGAGCTGCCCCGTCCTGGAGGCCGACGGCGATGTCGACCCGGTCGCCGGGCGCGAGCGCGATCTCCTTCGCGCGCACCCCGCGGCCGTCGCCGAGTTCGGCGGTCGTGCACGGCGACGACGAGCCGGGCGGACCGGCCAGGCACGTCACCGACCTGGGCGCATCCGGCGCGATGACCGACATCGACACCGAGTCGAGGGTCGTGTCCCACCCGCTGGCGGGCTGCCAGCGCAACTCCAAAGTGTCGCCGATTTGAGCGACCGCGCCCACCAGCACGTAGTGAATAGTGGAGGTGCCGGAGTTCACCGAGACGGTGAACTCCTCGGCGTTCGCGGACGCCGAGCCAGAGCCCTCGACGGAGGCGTCCTTGATCTCGAACACCCGGTCGCGGTTGTCGCCGACGGCGATCCGCAGCGGCACCGCGCGGTGGGCGGACCTGCCTTCCGGCACGGTGACGACTTCGGTGACGGTGACGGTGCCGTCGCGTTCCAACTTCAGCCGCACGTCGGTGCCGAACGCGCCGGGAAGCGCCTGGCCACTGGAGGGTTGGGCGATCGCCGGACCCGCGAAACCGCACAACGCGACCGCGCCGATCAACGCGACTCCCCAGTTTTTCAACACGGCCGCGGACAATAGCGGAGTCCGCCTATGCTCTTGTGCTGATTCGGGTAGAAGCGATAATGGGGGAACCTCAACCAATGACGCAACCACCGCCGCCGGGTGGCTGGCCGCCGCCCCGACCGGTAGGGCCGCCTCCGGTGCCCGCGCCATTGCACCCCCGGCAACCGCCGCCCGGCCAAGGCCCCCCGCAGTCCCAGTGGCCCGGTCTGCGCCACGGCCCGAGGCAGGCCGGGCCCCCGCTGCCCCCGCCGCGGCCGGTCATGCCGCCCCCGATCGCCTCGACCCCTCCCAGCGCGTGGGGCCAGCAGCCCGCGCGGTTCCAAGCCCCCCTCGGCGCCCCGCAGGGCCCCACCCCTCCCGGCCCTCCCGGCGGCCTCGGCTGGAGCCCGTACCCGCAGTACCCGCCCTACCCTCCTAAGAAGAACAACGGCCCGCTGGTCGCGGGTGTCCTGTTCGCCGTCGCGATCCTCGGGATCGCGCTCATCGGCGTGGTCGCCGCCACCGGCACGCCCAACCGCGCCAGCGACGCCGGCTACTCCGGGTACTCGACGTACAGCTACACGCCCCAGCCGACGACCACGACCACCGTCGCGACGACGACCGGCGCGCGCGCCAGCACGAGCAAGGCCCCGACGGCGTCGGGCACCTCCTCCAAGCCCGCGGGCCCCAAGGCCGTGATCAAGCTCGGCGACAACCCGATCCACAAGGCCGGGCTCGGGGCGTTCGACATCGACGGCTGCGCCCTGCCGGGCATGGACTACTCCCCCGCGGGCCAGGACACCTTCCTGCGCGCGGCGCTGCCGTGCATCGAGAACATGTGGAAGCCGTCGTTCACCAAGGCCAACCTGCCGTACCAGCCGGTCGAGCTGGTCATCGTCACGTCCGCCATCACCAACCCGTGCGGCCAGATGGGCCCGGACCGGACCGCCATGTACTGCGACGGGACGATCTACTGGACGGCCAACTACTACGCCGGTGAGCAGGGCGCGAACAACCCGAACCACCCCGGCAAGTACCTCGGGCAGCTCGCGCACGAGTACGGTCACCACATCCAGTGGTTGTCCGGGATCCTGCGGGCCTCGGGCGAGGCGCAGTACGACAAGGGCGGCTGGGACACCCCGGCGGGCCTCGAGCTGAACCGGCGCAAGGAGTTGCAGGCCACCTGCTTCGGCGGGATGAGCCTCGCGCCCCTCTCGCACGGCGCGATCCCGAGGGACGTGATCGACGTGGCGCTGCGCGACGCGAGCACCAGGGGCGACTACCCCGTGTACCCCAACCGCGACCACGGCGCCCCCGAGCGCAACGCGGAATGGGTGATGAACGGCTTCACGAACAACGAGACGAGCGCCTGCAACACGTGGCTGGCGGATCCGCAGAGCGTCAGCTAGTCGGGTCTTCGGCGTTTCGGCGGGTGGGGGCGGCCGCGGTGTGGTCGAGTGTGGGGCTGGCGGGGACCTGGACGGGTTGGTCGAGGGTGACGGCGGGGTGGCTGTGGAGGCTGGGTCGGGGACGGACGAACCCGTGGCGTCGGCTGGCGGGACCGACGACGTCGTGACGCCGGAGACCGAGACCCCGGTGGAGGCCGAGGTTTCCGCGGAACCGGTTCCGGACACCGACGAGCCCACTCCCGAACCCCGGTCGGCCGAGGACGACAAGCCCTCCCCCGACGCTCCCGCGGCGACCGAGTTCTTCGCACCGATCGAGGTCGAAAAGCCGTCGGCCGAAGCTCTCGAGCCTGAGGTGACCGAGTTCTTCGCGCGGGCCGAGTCCGACGACAAGCCGCCCGCCGAAGCCCCCGAGCCCGCGGTGACCGAGTTCTTCGCGCCGGTCGAGCCGGAGGACCAGGAGCCCGCCCCCGAGCCCCGGTCGACCGAGAACGACGCGCCCTCGGCTGAGGCTCCGGAGCCCACCGAGTTCTTCGCGCCCGTCGAGGTCGAGGACGGCAAGCCCTCCGGTGACGGCGATCCCGAGGCGACCAAGTTCTTCGCGTCGCCCGTGGCGGCCTCCGTGCCCGAGGAGAAGCCCGAGGAGCAGCCCGAGACGTTCCTGACGGCCGAGGCGATGGAGTTCTTCGCCGTCCCGGCGGCCGAGGCGAAGGTCGCGGAGTCGTCCGAGGCCGTGGAGCCTTCGGTGGCCGCGCCCGTGGCCTCGACGTTCGGGGTGCCGGAGATCTTCCGCGCGGCCGAGCCGACCGAGTTCCTGAGCGCGCCTGAACCGGCTGCCGAGACCGAGCCCGATGCCGAACCGGCCGTGCCGCCGGTGGTGCGCGATCCGGACGACGCCGACACCGTGGTGTTCGCGGGCGTGCTGGACCTGGGTGAGCTGGACGAACCGCCGGTCGTCCCCGCTCCCGCGAAGGTGACCGCCAAGCAGAAGAACAACCCGGCCGTGCTGACCGGTGTGCTCACGATGGTCCTGTGCTCGGTGCTCGGGCTGGGCCTGATCAGCGGTATCGACAGCGCGAAGCCGGTCGCGGGGCGCGCCGTGGCGGCCCCGGTCGCCGCGACCCCGTCGTCGGCGAGCACCGAGCCCGTCCGCCCGCGGGCCGTGCAACGCCTGGAGGACCACCCGCTGCTGGTCACCCCCCGGTCGTTGCCCGAGATCACCTGCGACCTGCCCAAGTTCGGCACCTCCGACGACCAGCTCGCCGCCTACTACGCCGCGGGCGTGAAGTGCCTGGACGCCGCGTGGGGACCGGTGCTCAAGGACGCGAACCTGCCGTTCGACCCGCCGTCGCTGGACGCCTCCCCCGAGCTGTCCGACGGCCCGTGCGGCGCGGCCCCGGCCTCCGAGGACGCCGTCGCGTACTACTGCGGCCGCAACCGGATGATCTACATGCCGACCGGCAGGCTGCGCGAGAACGGCGGCGGCGACCGCCCGGCCACCCACCTCGCCACCCTCGCCCACGAGTACGGCCACCACGTCCAGGCCATGTCCGGCATGCTGCGCGCGGCCGACGTGAAGATCGTCAACGCGGGCGAGAAGACCCCGGCGGGCCTGGAGATGTCCCGGCGCATCGAGCTCCAGGCGAACTGCTTCGCGGGCATGTTCCTCGGCGCGGCCGCGGGCAAGGGCTCCATCAGCCGCGAGCTGGCCAACCGCGCCGAGGAGGACTTCCAGTACGCGATGGAGGAGGCCCCCGACAAGAACGCCCACGGCAGCCCCGTCAACCAGGGCAACTGGGCGCTCAGCGGTTTCGACGCCAACACCACCGACGCCTGCAACACCTACGCCGCCCCCGCCGCCGAAGTCGGCTAGCCCGCCGTCGCCGACCGCAGCCGGGGCACCGGGCGGCTGATCAGGTACACGTAGAACCCGCCCGCCAACCCGCTCAGGCACAGCATCAGCGTTTCCAGGCGCTTCGACAACGGCGCGCTGTCCGACACCGCGCCCGCGGTCTGCGCGGTGAAGTCGCCGGCGGTGTCCGACGGGAGCAGGACGTCGAGCTTCTCGCCCTCGCGGTGGCCGCAGCCGTCGAGCTTCGCCTGGCGGACCTTGCCGTCGACGGTGACCTCGATCCGGTCGAGGTCCCTCGCGCCGCAGGACGCGGGCTTCACGACCGTGGCCTCGACGCGTTGACCAGCGTTTTCGCCCGCGCCGGAGAGCGGCCACCACACGGCGACCGCTGTGCCAAGTCCCACCAGCGCGATGACCAGCAGGACCAGCCCCCAGGTCACCGGGCTACGCCTCACCGCCACGCGGAGGATCGTCGCAGACCGGCCGTTCCCCGGTAACCCCGCCCGGCAGTTGATGATCAACTGAGCGGTAGCTGAAGCCGAACCGTTCCCTGAGCGCGCGACCGGTCCGTGGCAGCAGAATGCAGAGGTGTCTACTGCTGCGCGGGTGCTGGTCATCGAGGACGCCGAGGCGATCGGCGCCGCCGTGGGGTCCGCGCTGCGCGACGCCGGGTACCAGGTGCAGGTCCGGGCGGACGGCCGGGAACTGGAGGCGGACCTCGCGCGGTTCCGGCCGGACCTGGTGGTGCTGGACGTGATGCTGCCGGGGCGCGACGGGTTCGCGCTGCTGGAGGTCGTGCGGCGGTCCAGCGGCGCGGGCGTGGTGATGCTGACGGCGCGGGACGGGGTGGCGGACCGGTTGCGCGGGCTCGACCGCGGGGCGGACGACTACCTGGTGAAGCCGTTCGTGCTGGCCGAACTCGTGGCCAGGGTGAGCGCGGTGCTGCGTAGGCTGGGTCGTACGCCGTCGACGGTGCAGATCGGCGACCTGGTGGTGGACGCCGATTCCGGCGTCGTGCTGCGCGGGGCCGAGCCGGTCGAGCTGACGGCGACGGAACTGCGGCTGCTCCGCTACCTGGCGGCGCAGCGCGGGCGCGTCGTCGGCAAGACCCAGATCCTCACGGCCGTGTGGGGCTACGAGGACTACGACCCGAACCTGGTTGAGGTGCACGTGAGCGCGTTGCGGCGGAAGCTGGAGGAGAACGGTCCCCGCCTGCTGCACACCGTGCGCGGCCTGGGGTACGTGCTGCGGGCCGACGAGCCGTGAGCAGGCTGAAGACGGTCTCGCTGCGGCGGCGGGTGACGCTGTCGGTGATGATCGTGCTGTTCGCGGTCATGGTGACGCTGGTGTTCACCGTGGACGCGCTGTTCGCGTCGCAGTCCAGCCGCGACATCGAGACCGTCCTGCTGGACCGGGCGCGCACCGCGCAGCAGTTGGCGAAGACGCAGAAGTACTCCGGGAACCAGTTGGTGCACAAGGTCGACGGCATGGGCGTGCAGGTGCTGCTGACCATGCAGGACGGCACGACGTTCGGCGGCGAGCCGGACAACGGCGACCGCTTCCGGTCCGTGACGCGCGCCCTGCCGGACGGGTCGACGATCAAGCTCTACGGCGACACGTCGGTCCTGTCCGCCGCCCAGATCCGGCTGCGGAACCTGCTGCTGGCCGTCGGCCTCGGCGCGCTCGCGGTCACGGCGGGCGCCCTCATCTTCGTGGTGCAGCGCGCGCTGGCGCCGCTGGACGCGATGACGACGCTGGCCCGCTCGATCACCGGCGGCCACCGCGGCAGGCGGCTGAACCCGTTGCGCACCAACAACGAGCTGGGTCGCACGGCCGCCGCGTTCGACGACATGCTCGACTCGCTGGAGGGCGCGGAGACGACCGCGCGGGCGTCGGAGGAGCGGACGAAGCGGTTCGTCGCGGACGCCGCGCACGAGCTGCGCACCCCGATCGCGGGCGTGCAGGCCGTCGCCGAGGCCCTGATGCAGACCGGTCTGGACGAGGCGGGCGCGGAGGAGCGCGACCGGATGAACCTCCTGCTGGTGCGCGAATCCCGCCGTGCGGGGCGGCTCGTCGACGACCTGCTCGCGTTGGCCCGCATCGACGCGGGCCTGGAGTTGCAGCTCGAATCCGTGGACCTGCTGGCGCTGGCCGAGGCCGAGGTGTCCCGCAGCAGGCTGCTCGCCCCGGACCTCGACATCGAGGCCGAGGGCATCGCGGTGTCCGTGGTGGGCGACCCGCAACGCCTGGCGCAGGTGCTGGTCAACCTCTCCGACAACGCCCGCCAGGCCACCGGCCCGGAGGGCAAGGTGCGCCTGCACGTGGGCGTCTTCGCGGGCCGCGCGACGATCACCGTGAAGGACAACGGCCCCGGCGTCGGGTTCGCCGACCGGGAACGCATCTTCGACCGCCTGACCCGACTCGACGAGGCCCGCGACCGCCGCCACGGCGGCTCGGGCCTGGGCCTGGCGATCGCCCGCGGCGTCGCCCGAGCCCACGGGGGCGACCTCACGTGCGCCGCCCCCGACCCCGGCGAGCCGGGAGCGGCCTTCGTGCTGTCCCTGCCGCTCAGCGCCCGCTGACGCTCACGACTCGTCCGGCGGGGTCACCTTCTTGATGTACAGCAGGCGGTCCCCGGCCTCGATGGCGTCGGCCGCCGAGGCGTCGACGCGGTAGAGGGTGCCGTTGCGGACCACGCCGAGCACGATGTCCGGCAGGTGGCGGGGGGAGCCGCCGATCTCCGACGGTTCGACGTCGCGTTCGGCGATGGCCAGGCCCGCGTCCGGGGTGAGCAGGTCCTCGACCATGTCCACGACCGACGGCGTGGACGTGGCCATGCCCAGCAGGCGGCCAGCGGTCTCGCTCGACACCACGACGGAGTCCGCGCCGGACTGCCGGAGCAGGTGCTCGTTCTCCCGTTCCCGCACCGACGCCACGATCTGGGCCTTCGGGGCAAGCTCACGGGCCGTCAACGTCACCAGGACGGCCGTGTCGTCGCGGTTCGCGGCGACGACCACGGCCCGCGCGTTCGGCACCCCGGCGACCCGCAGGACGTCGTTGCGCGTGCCGGAGCCGTGCACGGTCACCAGGCCGATCGAGGACGCCGAGTCGAGGGACTCCTGGACCGTGTCGACGACCACGATGTGGCTGGGGGACACGCCGTCGCCGAGCAGCGCGCTGACCGCGGAGCGGCCCTTGGTCCCGTACCCGACCACGACCACGTGGTTGCGCACCTTGGTCCTCCACTTCTGAATGCGAAAAGCCTGCCGAGAGCGCTCGGTGAGGACTTCGAGGGTCGTGCCGACCAGGACGATGAGGAACAGCACCCGCAGGGGGGTGATGACCAGGACGTTCACCAGGCGCGCCGAGGAGCTGGCCGGGGCGATGTCGCCGTAGCCGGTGGTGGAGAGGGAGACCGTGGCGTAGTAGACGGCGTCCAGGAAGGACAGGCCGTCGCCGTTCACGTCGCGGTAGCCGTCGCGGTCGAGGTAGACGATCAGCACGGCCACGAACAGGGCGGCGGTGGCGCCGACGACCCGTTTGATGATGGCGCGGGCTGGGCTTTCCGGTGCGTCCGGCATCCGGATGACGCCGACCAACGAGTGGTCGGGCCGGTCGGTGAGCCGGTCGGCAGGGTTGAGCCGCCGAATCATGACAGCCTCTCAGGGAGTGATCGCCACAACCGGGCGGCGGCTTCGGCGCCTCGTAGCAGCAGGGGCAGGACTACCCGCTCGTTCGGAGCGTGGATGCGATCATCCGGCAAGGTGGCGCCGAGGTAGACGACGGGCACGCCGAGGACGTCGTGCAGGACGGCGGCGGGTCCGGAGCCGCCCGTGCGGCTGTACCGAACGGGCTGGTCGAAGGCCTGCTGGACGGCGTCGTACAGGGCCACGTTCGCGGGGTGGGTCACGTCGACCGCGTAGGGCGGCACGCCGTCGCCGCGCAACCGGACCTCGGCGGTGACGCCCTCGGGGGTGTGGGCGGCGACGAACTCCCGCAGAGCCGACGCGATGCGGGCGGGCTGCTGGTCGGGCACGAGCCGGAACGACAGCTTCACCGACGCGTCGCGCGGCACGATGGTCTTGAGCCCCGGCCCGGTGTAGCCGCCGCTGATGCCGTTGACCTCGGCCGTCGGCCGCGTCCAGACCCGCTCCAACGTCGACCACCCCTTCTCCCCCGCCACAGCCCGCGCCCCGCCCGCGGTGGCCGCGAGCCAGTCGGCCTCGTCGAACGGGAGGGCCGCGTAGTCCGCCCGTTCGACGGCGGTCGGCTCGACCACGTCGGCGTAGAAGCCGGGGAGCTGGACACGGCCGTCGGCGTCGTGCAGGGCGGCGACGAGTCGGGCGATGGCCGTGGCCGGGTTCGGGATGCCGCCGCCGACGCGGCCGGAGTGGACGTCGGACGTGCCGCCGGTGAACACGACCTCCGCGCCCAGGACCCCGCGCTGGCCGGTGTTCACGGTCGGCGCGTCCCGCGCGTAGAGCGGGGTGTCGGTGAACACCACGAGGTCGCAGGCGAGGTCCGCGGTGTGCCCGGCGAGCAGGTCGGCCAGGTGCGGCGACCCGGACTCCTCCTCGCCCTCGACGAAGAACTTCAGCGTCACGGCGGGCGCCGTCGCCCCGGTCGCCGCCAAGTGGGCGCGCACGCCGAGCAGGTGCATCGCCACCTGCCCCTTGTCGTCGCTGGCCCCGCGCCCGATCAGCTCCTCGCCGACGACGACCCCGGCGAACGGCGGGTGCTCCCACGCCTCCAGCGGGTCGACCGGCTGCACGTCGTGGTGCCCGTAGACCAGCACCGTCGGCGCGGCCGGGTCCTCCGCGGGCCAGCACGCGTACACGGCGGGCAGGGCGGGTCCCTCGTCCCAGACCGCGACCTCCGGCCACCCGTCCGCGCGCAGGGCGTCGGCGAGCCAGTGCGCCGAGCGGGCCACGTCGCCGTGGTGCGCCGGGTCCGCGCCGATCGAGGGGATGGCGATCCACTCCCGGAGGGAAACGAGGAATTCCTCGGCGAGGGCGGCGACCGCCGCGCGCTCCGGCGGTTCGTGATTCACGGGATCAGCGGTCACGATCGCGAAGAATAAACCCCCGTTCGCGCGGCGGGACGGGCGTCGTGACAGTGTTGCGGCATGGATGGCACCCAGTCCCGTTCGCGGTCCGCGCTCGCGCTGGCCGCGTTCCTCGGCGCCGCCGGGGTGACGCACTTCGCCAAGCCGCGGCCGTACGACGCGATCGTGCCCCGCGCGCTGCCCGGCGAGCCCCGGACCTGGACTTACGCGTCCGGGGTCGCGGAGCTGGCGGTGGCGGCCGCGGTGGCCGCGCCGAAGACCCGCAAGCTCGGCGGACTGCTCGCGGCGGGGCTGTTCGCGGTGGTGTTCCCGGCCAACGTGAAGATGGCCCTCGACTACCGCGACAAGGCCCCGAAGGCGAAGGCGATCGCGTGGGGAAGGCTGCCGCTCCAGGTTCCCTTGATCATTTGGGCGCTCCGGGTACGCCGTTCGGCGGTATGAGACCGCTGCCACTCGGCACCGCCGGAACGCCTATGGGTGTGATCTGATCACACTCGGCTGTGGGGGAAGCACTCACAGCTGTTGACCACTGTCCTTGACCCCGCAACGACCCATAGGATGCCCGAGTGCAACCGCTCCTCCACCAAGCCGCGACGGCACTTGGTTGGCGCGGCATCGTCGTACCCGACGTGGCCGTGCTCGGCCACCAGGTGTCGGCTGTCGTGCGGGTGCGCGACGACGTGCACGAGTGGCGGACCGCGAACGGCTGGCCGCCCCAGGCGGACCCGTCGTGGTTCCGCTCCTGGTTCGAGCCGACCGTGCACGACCAGCTGCCGGTGTCGGCCGTGGAACTGGTCGGCGTCCTCGTCGGCGAGTCCACCGTCGACCGCGCCCTCCAGTCGTGCGGGACGCTGATGACGCTCGCGCCGTGCGCGGTCGTCCTGCCGGGCCCGCAGGGGCGCGAGTCGTGGCCCCTCATCGAACTCGACTACTACGGCATCGGTGTCGTGGCCGTCGAGGAATCGGGCGCGGCCGAGCTGCTCGTGCCGCCGGAGGACCGCTCGACCGAGTTCGGCCCGTCGCTGTTCGGCCGCTGGCTGCTCGAGGTCCTCTACGACCGGGTGCTCAAAGAGGTCCCGGCCTCCCGCGTCACGTCCTAGAGCCGTCCGGCACGGACCGGATCAGGGCTCGCAGGCCGTCCGCGTCCAGCAGGTCCGTCGGCCGCAGCGTGTGGTCGTGCTGCACGTAGTGGAACGCCGCCCGCACGCTGTCCACGTCCGCGCCCGCCAGCGACGCCCACGCGAGCCGGTAGGCGGCCAGCTGGACGGACAGCGCGGGCAGCTTGTCGGCGTCCGGCACGGCCCCGGTCTTCCAGTCGACGACGGTCCAGCCGCCGTCCGGGTCGGCGAACACGGCGTCCATCCGGCCGCGCACGGACATCCCGTCGACCTCGGCCTCGAACGGCACCTCGACGTCGTGCGGCATCCGGTCGGCCCACTCGCTGGCCAGGAACGCGCGCTGGAGGCGTTCCAGCTCGGTGTCCGGTGCCGCGCCGTCGTCGGCGGCGCCGGGCAGTTCGTCGATGTCCAGGAGCCTGCTCGCGCCGAACCGCTTCTCCAGCCACGTGTGGAACGCCGTGCCGCGGCGGGCCATCGGGTTGGGCGGGAACGGCAGCGGCCTGCGCAGCCTGCGGGCCAGCTGGTCCGGGTCCGCGGCCAGTTCGACGAGCTGGCTCACCGACAGGTGCTCGGGCATGACCACGCGCTCACGCCGGTTGGCCGCCGCGGCGCGTTCGGCGAGCAGCACGTCCACGTCCCGCGACCAGCCCTCGGGGTCGAGGTCGTCCTCCTCGTCGAGCGGCGCGACCTCGTCCAGCTCGTCCACGACCACGGGCTCGGGTTCCGGCTGCTCCTCGACGGCTTCAGCCTCGACGTCGGCCACGACCGGGGCGGGGGCGGGTTCGGGGACGTCGAAGTCGGGTTCGGGCTCGTCCTCGGGCGGCGGGCCGTCGTCGAACTCGGGCGGCTCCGGCAGGTCGTACTCGTCGTCCGGGGGCGGCTCGAAGTCCGGCGGGTCCTCGGGCGGTGGCGCGTCGTCGTCGACGGGCGGCTCGTACCGGGCCTGGCGGGCGGACTCGACCCGCAGGTCCAGCGCGGCCAGCACCATCTCGGCGCCCGCCGCGACGGCCACGCGCCGCTTGCCGAGCGGGTCGGCGGGCCACTCGGCCGTCTTCACCTCGCCGGTCAGCGGGTTCGACTCGTTCTCGGCGGGCGGGTCGGCCCACGTGACGATGTCGCCGGGTGACGGGTCCGCGGTCTTGAGCACCTCGTGGATCTCGACCAGGAACGGCGATGGGCCCTTGACCTTCTCGCCGGTCTCGCCCCACCAGTGCCCGGACACCAGGAGGCTGTGCTCGGACCGGGTCAGCGCCACGTAGAGGAGCCGGCGCTCCTCGACCAGCCGCCGCTCCTCGAACTCCTCCGCGTGCAGGGTGAGGGCGTCCTCGACCTCCTTGCGGTTCGCCCCGCCGGGGATCCGCAGCTTCGGCAGGTCCGCCGCGTCGCCGCGCAGGTCGGCGGGCAGCTCGGCGACGGCCTTGAGCCAGCAGGACGTCTTGCGGCGGCCGGGGAAGACGTCCTTCACGATGTGCGGGACGGCGACGATGTGCCACTCCAGGCCCTTGGCGGAGTGCATGGTCAGGATCTGCACGCGGTTCTCGGCGACCTCGACCTCGCCGGGCTCCAGGCCGTCCTCGGCGTGCTCGGCCGTGTACAGGTAGTCCAGCAGCGACGGCAGGGTCGCCGACGGGCTGGCGGCGGCGAAGTCCGAGACCACGTCGGCGAACGCGTCCAGGTGCGCGCGGCCGACGCCGCCGGGGCGGGCCATCGACTCGATGTCCAGCAGCAGCGTGCGCTCCACGTCCGCGACGAGTTCCGACAGCGGCTGGTCGAGCCTGCGCCGCAGCATCGCCAGCTCGCCGCCCAGCCTGCGGACGCGCCGGTAGCCCTCGGGCGAGTACGCGGCCGGGTCGCCCGGATCGTCCAGGGCGTCGGCCAGGCCCGCCTGTTCGGCGTGCTCGCCGGGCAGGGCGTCCGCGAGGACCGACAGCGGATCGTCCACAACGGACTGGCGGCTGGGGGCGCCTGCCAGTTCACGGGCGCGCTGCCAGAGGGCGGCGAGGTCGAAAGCCGCTACGCGCCACCGGGATCCGGTCAGCAGCCGAGCGGCGGCGGTGCCCGCCAGGGGGTTCACCAGCACGCGCAGGGCGCTCGTCAGGTCGCGCACCTCGGGTTCGTCCAGCAGGCCGCCGAGGCCGACGACCTCGACCGGCAGGCCGCGCTCCCGCAGCGCCGCCGCGATGGCGCCCATGTCCGCCCGCCGCCGCACCAGCACGGCGGCCGTGGGCGGGGTGTCCTCCTCGTTCTTGTGCTCCTCCCACAGCTCCGCGACGGAGTCGGCCAGCCAGTCCAGCTCCTGCCGCACGTCCGGGAGCAGCGCGAGCCGCACGTCGCCCGGCCCGGCCCCGTCGCGGGCCCGCAGCTCGTCGACGTCCAGGCCCGCCGCGCGCAGCGGCGCGGAGGCGGCGTTGGCCAGCGTCAGCACCTCGGGCGGGTTGCGGAAACTGGTCAGCAGCCCGTACTTCGTGGCGGGCTTGTCCTCCCCCGCCGGGAAGTCCGTGGTGAACCGGGGCAGGTTCGCCGCGCTCGCCCCGCGCCAGCCGTAGATCGCCTGCGCCGGGTCGCCGACGGACGTGACGGGCATCGGCTCGCCCCGGCCGAACAGGGACCGCAGCAGCACGCGCTGGGCGTGCCCGGTGTCCTGGTACTCGTCCAGCAGCACGGCCCGGTACCGCTCGCGCTCGCCCTGCGCGACCTCCGGGTGCTCGCTGGCGAGACGGGCGGCGAGGCTCATCTGGTCGGCGAAGTCCATCGCCGCTTCCCGGCGTTTGCGCTGCTGGTAGGCCTCCAGCAGCGGCAGCAGGTTCACCCGCAGGCGCTGGGCGGCGATGATGTCGCGCAGCTTCTCCGGCAGGCCGTCCTTCTGCCGGGCCGTCTTGGGGGCGTTCTCGATCAGCGCGATCAGGCGTTCGGCGTGCTCCTTGAGCGCCTCCGGCTGGACCAGGTGCTCACCAAGTTCGCCCGCCAGGGCCAGGAGGTAGCCGGTGATCGTCGCGGGGATCTTGTCGGTGTCCAGGTCCTCGGTCCACGTCGACACCACGCGGTGCGCGAGCTGCCACGACGACGTCTCGGTGAGCAGGCGGACACCGGGCTCCACCGGGAGCCGGAGGCCGTGCTCGGTCACCAGGCGGCCCGCGTAGGCGTGGTAGGTCAGGACGACCGGTTCGGCGGTCAGCACCGCGGCTCGGCGCTCGCCGCTGGGGTCGAGTTCGTCCAGCAGGCCCGAGCCCGCGAGGCGGCGCAGGCGCAGGCGGATGCGCTCGGCGAGCTGGCGGGCGGCCTTGCGGGTGAACGTCAGGCCCAGAACCTGGTCCGGGGTCACGATGCCGTTGGCGACCAGCCACACGACCCGTGCGGCCATCGTCTCCGTCTTGCCCGCTCCCGCGCCCGCGACGACCAGTGCCGGTTCGACCGGAGCCGCGACCACCGCGGCCTGCTCTGGGGTGGGTTTGGGCAGGCCGAGAGCGGCTGCCACCTCGAACGGGCTGGCGAAGCTCATGCCCTGGTCCGGAGGTCGACGTCCACGGACGTCACTGTCCCACCTGTCTGCCCGACGAGTGCACCGGGCACGCCGTCCGGGCCGGGCAGCGGTCGCAGTCCACGTTCTCCCTGGCCGTGTAGTCCGGGCCGACGCTGGAGCCCGCCGCGTCCTGCACGGCCTCCAGCCAGACCAGGACGCCCTGCTCGTCCAGCGGGGCCTGGGAGCGTTCGACGGCGCCGGTCTTCTTGTCCTCCTTGGCGACGTACAGCAGCCGCGCGCCGCCGGGCTCGGTGCCCAGGCCGAGGTGGGTGAAGCCGCCGAGGGAGGTGGCGAGCTGGTAGACGGCGAGCTGGGGGTGGGCCTGGGCGTCGTCCTTGGAGACGGGCTGCTTGCCGGTCTTCAGGTCCACGACCACCGGGCGGCCCTCGTCGTCGGTCTCCAGGCGGTCCACGCGGCCCCGGACCTTCAGCCAGGGCCCGCCTTCCTGCTTGGGGACGTCGACGAGCATCTCCTCCTCCACGGCCACCTGCGTGAGCTGCGTGCGGCTGGAGGTGAGCCAGTCGAGGAAGGTGTCCAGCATCTTCTCGACCCGGATGCGCTCCCGCCGGGAGAACCAGGGGGCGCCCGCGTCGACCGCGTTCCAGGCCTCGTCGAGCTTGACGCGCAGCTCCTTCTCGTCCGCGCCGCTGGCCGCCGCCTGCGCG
This sequence comes from Umezawaea sp. NPDC059074, assembly GCF_042738955.1. Taxonomy (NCBI): domain Bacteria; kingdom Bacillati; phylum Actinomycetota; class Actinomycetes; order Pseudonocardiales; family Pseudonocardiaceae; genus Umezawaea; species Umezawaea sp. NPDC059074. Next base: position 58,923 of record NZ_JBHYHC010000019.1, on the reverse strand, counting down.
AGGGCGTGGACGAGAGTGCCGGTGATGGAGGCGAGTTCGGCCGGGTCCTGGCCGCCGTGGCGCTCGACCACCCAGCGCAGCGGGCACTTGGCCAACACCTCGATGGTGGACGGCGAGACGCTGACGGTGTGGTCCTCCGTCCACAGTGGAACGCCGGTGGTCACGTCCGGCAGGCCGTACCAGGAGTCCGGGTGCGCTCCCGGCACGCCCGCTTCGGCCAGGCGCGCGAGTTGGACGGCCGCGCGTTGGCGGCGCTCGGGTTCGGTGTCGTCGTCGCAGAGGACGCGCCGGAGTTCGCCCACCAGCTCGGCCAGGACGAGACCGCGTTCCGGGGTGAAGGTCGGGCGTTCGACGGCGTCGGTGGTGAGGTCGTCGAGTTCGTCGAGGAAGCGGGAGGGTTGTTCGTCCTCACCTCGGACGGCGCTGACCATGAGGGTGCGGCGGGCTCGGCTGGCCGCCACGAGCAGGAGCCGTCGCTCCTCGGCCAGCAGCGGGGCCACGGCCGACACCTTGTCCGCCGGGTCCATGCCGCCGACGAGGTCGACGAGCCGTTCCACGCCGAGGATCGAGCCGCGGAGCCGGAGGTCCGGCCAACTCCCCTCCTGCACGCCGGGGATGGCGACGACCGTCCACTCGCGACCGGCCGAGCCGTGCGCGGTGAGGACGGACACGGCTTCGCCGACCGGAGCGGACGCGGCGAGGGAGTCGCCCGCGATCTGCTGCGCCGCCAGGTAGTCGGCGAACCCCTCCACGGTGGAGCCGGGGAGGCGGTCCACGTACTTCGCCGCCGCTTCGAACAGGCCGACGATCGCGTCCAGGTCGCGGTCCGCCTGCATGCCGGGGGTGCCCCGGCGGGACGACTGCGCCACCCAGCGGGACTCCAGGTGGCAGTTCTGCCAGAGGTTCCAGAGGACCACCTCGACGCTGCGGTGGGCGGCGATGTCCTTGCGGGCCTCGGTGATGAGTCCGGCGATCCGCCGGGCCGGGGCCGCCTCGGCGTCCTCCAGCGCGGCCAGGCGGTCGTTGGACTCGATGACCTCCACCAGGAGTTCACCGCTAGGACGGTCGCCACCCGCCGCCATCTCCAGACGGCGGAGGCCGCGGCGCAGGCGACGCAGGGCCAACGGGTCCGCGCCGCCGAGCGCCGACGAGAGCAGCATCGCGGCGGTGTCCTCGTCGAGGGTGCCGGGAGCGGCGGCGCAGCGCAGGACGGCCAGCAGCGGGCGGACCGCGGGCTGCTGCGCCAGCGGGAGTTCGTCGCCGGGGACGGCCACCGGGACGCCCGCCGCGAGCAGGGCGCGTTGCAGGACGGGGAGCGACCTGGTCGCCGAGCGGGCGATCACGGCCATCTCCGACCACGGGACCTCGTCGATCAGGTGCGCGCGGCGGAGCTGGTCGGCCACCCAGCTCGCCTCCTGGGCCGCGGACGCCAGCAGGCGGACCTGGACGGTGCCCTCGCCCTTCGTGCCCAGGACCTCACGGGCAGGCGACCGGCCGGGCAGGCGGGCGGCCAAGCCGTGCACGGCGGCCCGGACCTCGGGGGTCATCCGGTGGCCCTGGGTCAGGACGACCGTGGCGCGGTCCTCGGGGTCGGCGTCGGCGAGGAGGTCGGGGTCCGCGCCGCGGAACGAGAAGACGGCCTGGTCCGGGTCGCCCGCGAGGAGGAACTCGTGAGCCGTGTCGCCGATCCGCCTGAGGAGTTCGAACTGCTGGGGGTCGAGGTGCTGGGCGTCGTCGACGAACAGGTGGCGGACCCGGCGGCGTTCGGCCTCCAGGAGTTCGGGGTCGGCGTGGAAGGCGAGGAGGGCGCTGTCGACGAGTTCGGCGGCGTCCAGGGCGGGGGCGAGGTTCGGGGAGGAGTCGCCGCCCATGAGGAGCAGGACCTCCTCGTACTGCCTGCCGAACAGGCCCGCGGCGATCCACTCGTCGCGGCCCTGGGCGTAGCCGAGTTCCAGGAGGTCCTCCGGGCCGAGGCCGCGTTCGGTGGCGCGGAGGAGGAGGTCGCGGAGTTCGGCGGTGAAGCCGGGGAGGCCGATGGCGGGGCGGAGGCGTTCGGGCCACTTGAGGGCGCCGTCTTCGATGTCGCCCGCGAGGAGTTCCCTCACCAGGGCGTCCTGTTCCGGGCCGGAGAGGAGGCGGGGTGGGGGGTCGCCCGCGAGGACGGCTTGGGAGCGGAGGACGGCGAAGGCGTAGGAGTGGACCGTGCGGACGAGGGGTTCCCGGACGGTGCGGAGGGTGGTGTCGGTGGGGTTCGCCTCGGTGAGGAGGCGGGTGATCCTGGCTCGCATGGTGACCGCGGCTTGGCGGTTGGCGGTGAGGACGAGGATGTTCTCGGGGTCCGCGCCTTGGGTGAGGACCCTTTGGGCTGCTACTTCGGCGAGGAGGGTGGTCTTGCCGGTGCCTGGGCCTCCTAGGACGCGGAGGAAGCCGGAGGGGTGGGAGAAGACCTTGCGGGCGGGGTCGTCCCACTCCGGGCGGGGGCTGGTCTCGGGGGACCGGCGCACCAGCAAGGGGGAAGAGTTGGCGACCACGGGAATGATGGAACCACGTTGCACCGACAAGACGAGGGAGCACCCGCCAGGTGGCCCAGCGTAGTTTTGGGTTCACGTGGGGTGAGGGGGCTTGGGGTCCTGCTCCCGGAATGTTGGAAGGGTCTGGGCTGCGGCATCGTTGGAAGGGTGTTGGCGACGGCCGGCTTGACTTGGGGCCCCTAGATTTGAGCCTTGGTCGGGCCAAAACGGCAGGTGGAGAAGCCGGAAGCCCGACTAATTTTAAGGCTCAAATCCCCCAAGTAAAGCCGGCCTCTCAACAGCAGGCGTGCGCCGGTAGGCAGTCATACAGCAGGTGTGTGCTCGGTCAGGCAGTCACACAGCAGGTGTGGTCAGCCGGTGTAGCCCGCGAAGATTTTTGAGAACTGGTAGGCGGTTTGCGGGACGTTGGTGCAGTTGACGAGGCTGCCGTTGCAGGCGTTGCGGTCGCGGGTCATTTCCCAGAACGAGAGCATGCCCAGGTGTACCGACTTGGCGAAGGTGACGAGTTGGGTGGCGTCCGAGGTGTAGAAGATTTCGTTGCGGGAGTCGTTGACTCCGAGCATCGGGGTGACGCCGATCTTCTTCCAGGCTGCGGCGTCCGAGAGGCCGTAGAGGGTCTTGATCTGGGCCTGGGTTGATTTCGCGGCCTTGATGGCCTGGTCGCCCTGGTCCTTGGGGCCCGCATAGTAGTCCATGGCCATGATGTTGACCAGGTCCAGGGTGACGCCTGCTGTCTTCGCTGCCTTGACGACGTTGAGGCCGTTGGCGTCCAAGCCTTCCGGCAGTACCGGCAGGGTGAGGGAGATCTTCAGACCTGGGTTGCGTTGTTGGACGATCGCCAAGGCTTGGGAGCGGCGGGTGACCGAGGTGGGGTCGGCTACTGCCGCGCCCTCGATGTCGAGGTCGATGTAGTTCAGCTTGTAGGCCTTGACGACGGCGTCGTACTCGTTCGCGAGGGTGGTGACCGTGGTGCAGTTCTGGGCCAGCTCGATGCCGCTCGCGCCGCCGAAGGAGACCTTGACGTCGCCGCCCGCCGCGCGGATCTTCGCGATCTCCTCGGCCTGCCAGCCGGTGCGCGGGTCGTAGGCGCCGAACCAGCTCGCCTTGCAGCCCCAGGCGGTGACGAAGCCGAGGGTGAAGCTCTTGAGGTTGCCCTTGGTCGCCATGTCCGACAGGGACGGGGTGGGCCAGGCGCCCATGTCGACGTAGGGCGCGACGGTGACGGTGGCCGCCGCGTTGGCGGGGGTGGCGAAGGCGAGCAGGGAGCCCGCGGCTGCGAGCAGGGACAGCAGTTTGCGAGAACGGGGGGACATGTCAGGGACCTCCGTTGGCCACGGGCGGCGGCTCCTATTGGTATAGACCACAGAGCGGTGCGGGCGCCAGGGATTCCGGAGGGGAATTTGGGAACCTTCTTGACAGTGGGAGTGGTCTAGGCCATTTTGGTGTTCGTGACGGGCGGTGTGAGCCCGTTCACCACCACCAGAGCCCCTTCGGTGGCCGGGACGTGACCCCGACCCGGCCCGGTCACCGGAGTTCCAACTGCCACACTTGCGGTGTGGACGAGCAGCTGCACGAGTTGATCCGCGAGGTTGTCCGGAAGATCCCGAGCGGTCGGGTGGCGACCTACGGCGACGTGGCCGACCTGTCGCGCGCGCCGTCGCCCCGGCTGGTGGGGCAGGTGCTGAACATGGACGGCCACGACCTGCCGTGGCACCGGGTGTTGCGGGCCAACGGGACCTGCGCGCCGCACATCGCCGACGAGCAGCTCCAACGGCTGGCCGAGGAAGGTGTGCTGGCGGACGACGGGAAGGTCAACCTGCGGACCTACCGGTGGGAGGACGCGGTGAAGGCGAAGGAAGAGGAAGAGCCGCCGAGCCTGTTCTGACAAGCGAATGCCCCCTCCGCGGAGGGGGCATTCGATCAGACGCGGGCCTCGACGCGGGCGACCTCGGCGTGGACGTCGGGGTCGCCGGTGAGGGCAGCGGCCAGGCGCAGTTCGGGCAGGGCCTCGGTGTGCCTGCTCTGCCTGCTCAGCGTGCGGCCCAGCAGCAGCCGGGCGTAGCCGTCGCTGGGGTCGAGGTCGAGCAGGCTGCGCAGGACGCGCTCGGCGTTGCCGAGCGAGGCGGACTGGAAGTGCGCCAGCGCCAGCTCGGTCAGGACGGAACGGTCGGTGGGGACGGCTTCGGCCGCTTCCGCCAGGAAGCGCGCCGCCCTGCTCGGGTCGCCCGCCGCGCGGAATTCGCGGCCGTGACGAACGAGCTCGAACACGTCGGACATGTCGGACTCCTCCTCTGCCGTGTGTGGCTACGGTCGGATCAACCAGTTGACTGGTCAACCTATTCCTAGGCGACCTGGAGGAAGCAGCGCGCCTCGTAGTAGCGGAGCAGGACGGCGTCCACGACGCGGGTGTGCGCGCCGAGCGGGTCCGCCACGACGTCGGCCCCGGCGTCCGCCAGGCGTTGGTGGAACAGGCCGGGGGCCAGCAGCCAGGAGGCGATGGCGACCCGGCGGCCCTCGGCCTTCAGCGCCGCCACGGCTTCCGGGACGGTCGGGGACGCGGTGGCGAGGTAGCCGACCTCGGCGCTCACCGCGCGGGCGACGGCGGTGACGTCCGCCAGCGCGCGCGGGTCGGACGAGCCCGCCGCCGCGAGCACCACGGCGTCACCGGGCTGCCAGCCCGCCTCGCGGAGGCGTTCGCGGAGCACGGGGAGCAGGGCCGTGCCGATCGGCTCGGTCACCACGACGTCCGGGCGGCCGCTGGCCGTGATCTGCTGGGGCACGTCGACGCGCACGTGGTAGCCGGCCGCGAGGAACGCGGGCACCACGACCGCGGGACCGTCCACCCGGCCCAGAACCGTTGTGACGTCGGGTTGCCGCACGTCGGCGTAGGCGACCTCGACCGGCACGTCGCCGAGCCTGGCCCGCACCAGCGCGGCGATCTCCTCGATCACCGCGGCTCCGCGCGGGTCACGGGTTCCGTGCGCCACCACCACCAGCGTCACCGCCGGTCCCCTCTCCCTCAGACCGCGACACCGGACGGCTCCATGGCCATCCGGTAGCCGCGCTTGACCACGGTGCACACCATCCTGGGTTCGCCCAGCGCGGTGCGGAGCCTGCCGATCGCGGTCTCCACGGCGTGCTCCTCCCCGCCGCCGGGCAACGCGGCCAGCAGGTCCTTGCGGGACACGACCCGACCGCGAGCGCCGACCAGCGCGCGCAGCACGGCCATGGGCGCGGGGGCGACGGGTCGGAGTTCGCCGTCGACCACGACGGCCTGGCCGCGCAGCTCGATCTCGCGGGCCGCGATCCGCAGGCGGACGGCGCGTTCGGGCAGCGCCAGCGTCAGTTCCCGTGCCATGGCCCCGATCCTGGCGCGCACGGGCTGCACGACGGGGATGCCGAGGTCGACCATCGGGCCCGCGGTGATGGAGCCGACGCCGAGCACGAGGACGTCCCGGCGCAGCACGTCCACCAGCGCGGAGAAGCGGTCCGTGTCGCGGGCGACCTGGAGGACGCTCGCGGCGGCCGGGGCGCTGGTGAACGTCAGCGCGTCCACCTGCCTGGCCAGCACGGCGTCCAGCAACCGGTGCAGCGGGCCGGGATCGGCGGGGCCGGTCCACCGGTAGACGGGCACCTCCACGACCTCGGCACCGGCTTCGCGCAGCGTGCGGACGAAGTAGGGCAACGGTTCCCCGTGCAGCTGCACCGCGATGCGCTGTCCGTCCACACCGGACCGGAGGAGGTGTTCGAGGAGCTCGGCGTTGCTCTCGGAGTCCGGCGACCAGGCCTCGGTGAGGCCCGCGGCGCGGACCGCGCCCTTGGCCTTCGGGCCGCGGGACAGGAGCCTGGTGCGGCTCAGGCAGTCCAGCAGCCGTGCGCCGAGGCCCCAGCCCTCGGCGGCCTCGATCCAGCCGCGGAAGCCGATGCCGGTCGTGGCGACCACGACGTCGACCGGCTCGGTGACCAGGCGGCGGGTCGCGGCGAGCAGTTCGGCGTCGTCCGGGAGCGGCACGATGCGGATGGCGGGGGCCTGGATCACCGTGGCGCCCTTGCGCTCCAGCAGGGCGGCCAGCTCGTCGGCGCGTCTCGCCGCGGTGACGCCGACGGTGTAGCCGGCCAGCGGGGCGACGTCGAGGGAGATCACGGTGACCCCACCTGCACGACGCCGTCGAGCACCCGGACGGGGTGGACCGCGAGCGAGACGGTCGGGTCGTCCAGGCAGGCGCCGGTCCGCAGGTCGAACGACTGCTTGTAGATCGGCGACGCCACCACCGGCACTCCCCCGCGATCGCCCACGATGCCGCGCGACAGCACCGCCGCGCCGCTGAACGGGTCGACGTTGGCGACGGCGTGCAGGCCGCCGTCGAACGTGCGGAACACCGCCACCTGCGTGGCGTCCGGCAGGAGGACCGCCACCCCGGCCTCCGGCTGGAGCGCGTCCCACGCGCACACCGCCGTCCACGTCAGGTCGACCACCGCGGTCATCTGCCCACCACCTCCGGTATGCCCAGCGCCACCGGAACCCGCTGCCCCCGTTCCTCCCGGAAGGAGATCGTGGGGTCCGGGGTGCCGGGGGCGTTGACGAACGAGCTGAAGCGGGAGAGCTTCTCGGGGTCCTCGAGCACGCCGCGCCACTCGTCGGCGTAGTTCGCCACGTGCACGGCCATGGCGGCTTCGAGGTCCGCGCAGATGCCCAGGCTGTCGTCCACGACGACGGAGCGCAGGTGGTCGAGGCCGCCGTCCATGGCCTCGATCCAGGAAGCGGTGCGCTGCAAGCGGTCGGCGGTGCGCACGTAGAACATCAGGAACCGGTCGACGTAGCGGACCAGGGTCTCGGTGTCCACGTCGGTCGCGAGCAGGTCGGCGTGCCGGGGCGTGAAGCCACCGTTGCCGCCGACGTAGAGGTTCCAGCCGTTCTCGGTGGCGATGATCCCGAAGTCCTTGCTGCGGGCCTCGGCGCACTCGCGGGCGCAGCCGGACACCGCGGACTTGATCTTGTGCGGGGCGCGCAGGCCGCGGTAGCGCAGCTCCAGCTCGATGGCGAGGCCGACCGAGTCCTGCACGCCGAACCGGCACCACGTCGTGCCGACGCACGACTTGATCGTCCGCAACGCCTTCCCGTACGCGTGACCGGACTCGAACCCGGCGTCCACCAGGCGTTTCCAGATCGCCGGGAGCTGGTCCACGGTCGCGCCGAACAGGTCGATCCGCTGGCCGCCGGTGATCTTCGTGTACAGGCCGTAGTCCCGTGCGACCTCGCCGATGACGATCAGCTTCTCGGCGGTGATCTCGCCGCCGGGGATGCGCGGGACGACGGAGTACGTGCCGTTGCGCTGGATGTTCGCCAGGAACCGGTCGTTGGTGTCCTGCAACGTCGCCTGCTCGCCGTCGAGCACGTGGCCGCGGTCGAGCGAAGCCAGGATGGAGGCGATGGCGGGCTTGCAGAGGTCGCACCCGCGGCCGCGGCCGTGCTTCGCGATGAGGGCGCTGAACGTCGTGATGCCCGCGGCGCGGACGATCTCGAACAGGTCGGCGCGCGAGTGGTCGAAGTGCTCGCACAGCGCGCGGGACTGCTCGACCCCGCACTCCTCCAGCAGCTTCTTCAGCATCGGCACGCACGACCCGCAGCCGGTGCCCGCCTTGGTGCACGCCTTGAGCGAGGGCACGTCCGAGCACTCGCCGGAGTGGATCACGTCGGTGATGTCCTGCTTGGTGACCGCGTGGCACGAGCACACCTGCGCGTCCGCGGGCAGCGCGAGTTCGACGCCGCCGGACGACGGGGCGATCAGCGTCACCGGGTCGCCGGGGATGGCGCGGCCGACCAGCGGGCGCAGCAACGGGTACGCGCCCGCGTCGCCCACGAGGACACCGCCCAGCAACGTCTTCGCGTCGTCCGACACGACGACCTTCGCGTACGTGCCCGCCACGGCGTCGTTGACCACGACCTCCAGCGCGCCCTCGGTGGCCGCGTGGGCGTCGCCGAAGCTGGCGACGTCGACGCCCATGAGCTTGAGCTTGGTGGAGGTGTCCGCGCCGGGGAACACCGCGCTGCCACCGAGGAGCCGGTCGGCGACGACGTCGGCCATCGCGTTGCCGGGCGCGATCAGCCCGTAGACCATCCCGCCCACGCACGCGCACTCGCCGATGGCGTAGACGTTCTCGTCGGACGTGCGGCAGTTGTCGTCCACGACGATCCCGCCGCGCGCGCCGACCTCCAGGCCGAACTCGCGGGCCAGGTCGTCGCGCGGCCGGATGCCCGCGGAGAACACGACGACGTCCAGGTCCAGTTCGAGCCCGGTGGAGAGCTTGGCGAACAGCCGGTCGCCGTCGCGTTCGATGGACGACGCCGAGGTGCCGGTGTGCACGGTCAGGTCCAGCTTCTCCACCAGCCGCTTCAGCAGCCCGGCCCCGCCCTCGTCGACCTGCAACGGCATCAGCCGCGGGCCGAGTTCGACGACGTGCGGGGAGAGTCCCATGCCGCGCAACGCGTTCGCGGCCTCCAGGCCGAGCAGTCCGCCGCCGAGCACCATGCCAGCGCGCCGCCCGCCGCCGTGCGCCTTGGCCACGGTGGCGCGGATGTCGTCCAGGTCCTCGATGGTGCGGTAGACGTGGCAGCCCGGCAGGTCGCGGCCGGGCACCGGCGGCACGAACGGGTACGAGCCCGTGGCCAGCACCAGCACGTCGTAGGGCTGCACGACGCCGCTCGCTGTGGTCACGGTCCGGCCCGCGCGGTCGAGGCTCCGCACAGGATCGCCCAACCGCAGGTCGACCTCCGGGTCGTGCGGCGCGAGCGCCAGGCCGTCGGCGTTCCAGCTGTCCACATAGGACGACAGCGCGACGCGGTCGTAGGCGGGGCGGTTCTCCTCGGCGAACACGACGATCCGCCACTGGCCGGTGGCGTCCCGGTCGCGCAGCGCCTGGACCAGGCGGTGTCCGACCATGCCGTGGCCGACCACGACGAGCGTTCGCGTCATGTGAACCAATCCTCCCTCCGCCCGGCCAATGCTCACCGGGAACCGTGTCGTGCCAGGTGCACGGGTGTTGCGCGGGCGTTAACGCGAACTCACACCGCACGTCAGGGCGTTGTGCGCGTCACACGCCCGCGTGCGCGAGGCTGGGCGTCCGCGCGAAGGCCCTGGTGCGCAGGTAGAACCACCACGTGGTGGCCACGCACAGGCCGTAGAACACCAGGATCGCGATCAGGGCGGGGGTCAGCGTGCCGCTGCCCTCCAGGGAGAACTTGAAGACCAGGTTCACCAGCACCCCGCCGAACGCGCCGATCGCCCCGGCGATGCCGACGACCGCGGCGGCCTGCCGCTTGGCCGAGCGCGCGTCGGCGTCCTGCGTGGCGAAGATCGCCGGGATCATCCGGTAGGTCGAGCCGTTGCCCGCGCCCGCCAGCACGAACAGGGCCATGAAGGAGCAGAAGAACAGCGGGAAGCTCTTGGTGTTCACGCTGAGCATCACGCCGACCGTGCCGAGCGCGAGGCCGACGAACGTGATGAGCGTGATGCGGGCCCCGCCGAAGCGGTCGGACAGCCAACCGCCGAGCGGACGCGCCACCGACCCGATCAGCGCGCCGAGGAACGCCAGCGACACGAACGACTTGAAGTCCACGAAGCTGATCTTGATCAGCGACGGGAAGGCGAACGAGAAGCCGATGAACGAGCCGAACGTGCCGATGTAGAGGAACGACATGACCCACGTGTGCTTGTTGGCCAGCGCCCGCTGGTAGGACACGCCGTCCGGCCTGGCCTGGGTGAGGCTGTCCATGAAGAACCACGCGCACGCCGTGGCCAGCACGACGAACGGCATCCAGATCAGCGCCGAGTACACGAGGTTGATACCGGTGCCGATGGTGATGACGACCGGGACGATCAGCTGCGTCACGGCGACGCCGAGGTTGCCGCCCGCCGCGTTCAACCCGAGCGCCAGGCCCTTCTTGCCCTCCGGGTAGAAGAACGAGATGTTCGCCATCGACGACGAGAAGTTGCCGCCGCCCAGGCCCATCGCGGCGGCGGTGAGCAGGAAGAACCAGAACGGCGTGCCGTCGGTGACGACCGCGAACGCCAGCATCGCGCACGGGATCAGCAGCAGGCCCGCGCTGATCGTCGTCCACAGCCGACCGCCGAACCTCGGCACCGCGAACGTGTACGGGACGCGCAGCGCCGCGCCGACCAGGTTGGGCACGATGAGCAGCCAGAACGTCTGGCCGACGCCGAACGCGTAGCCGACCGACCCGAGGCTCACCACGACCATGCTCATCAGCACCCACACGCTGAACCCGAGGTTCTCCGCCAGGATCGAGAACCCCAGGTTCTTGCGGGCGATCCGCTTCCCGGACCGCTCCCAGAACTCCGGGTCCTCCGGCTCCCACCGGTCGATCCACCGCCCGCCACGGGGCGGCGACGCGGGTTCGGCGACCTGGGTGTCCACGACTGTGCTCATGCGCTGACCTCCTGGAACGGCGTTGGGGAGACCGTAGGAACGGCCCGTTACCCCGGTGTTCGGACAGGTGTCGACAGCGGCAACTCCGCCGCACTCGTGGGATTTCAGGCTGTGAGGTCGAGCCAGTCGAGCAAGCCGCAGACCGCGTCCTTGCAGCCACCGCAGCCCGTGGTGGCCCTTGTCGAGTCGGCCAGAGCACTGACGGTCGAAGCGCCTTCGCGATAGGCGGTGACCAACTGGCCCTTGCTCACGGTGTTGCACTTGCAGATCACCGCGCTGGCGGGAAGGTCCGCCGGGCTGCTGGCGACCTCGGGGGTGAGTGCCCGCCCCAGCAACAACGCCAGCCGGTCCGTCGGTGCCGCCAGCCCCCGGTCGTACAGCTGGGTGATCGTCGCCGCCGCGTCCGGTGCGCCGATGAGGATCGCGCCCGTCACGAAGTCGTTGCGCAGCACCAGCTTCGCGTACCGGCCGCGCGCGGGGTCCTGGAAGCACAGGACCTCGTGGTCCGGGCAGTCCAGGTCCACGTGCACGTCACCGAGCGCGGCGAGGTCGATGTCGCGGGCCTTCAGCCGGGTCACGACGGTCGTGCCGCGGTACCGGGCCGCGGGGGCGACGCCGGTCAGCCGGTCGGCGAGCACGGCGGCCTGCTCCCACGCGGGCTGCACCAGCCCGGACACCGTGCCGACGTGCTGGGCGCAGTCGCCGATGGCGTGCACGCGGGGATCGCTGGTGCGCAAGGCGTCGTCGACCAGGACACCCCGGTCGCACCGGAGACCGGCGTCCGCGGCGATCCCGGTCGCCGCCCGCACCCCGGCCGACACCACCACGAGTTCGGCGGGCACCTGGCTGCCGTCGTCCAGCGCGAGCCCGTCGCCCGCCAGGTACTTCACCGCCAACGAGCCCAGGCGGAACTCGATCCCCAGCTCCCCCAACGCCCGCGCCAGCACCCGGCCCGCGCCCGCGTCGAGCTGCCGTTCCATCAGGTGCCCCACCGGGTGCACGACGGTGACCAGGCAGCCGCGGCCGGCCAGCCCGCGCGCGGCCTCCAGCCCGAGCAGTCCGCCGCCCAGCACGGCGACGGGCGTTCCGGGCCGGGCGGCGTCGACGATCCGCTCGCAGTCCTCCAGCGAGCGGAACGACACCACGCCCGGCGCGAGCGAGCCGTCCGGCTCCTGGAGACCCTCGGTGGGCGGGATCCACGACCGCGCGCCGGTCGCGAGCACCAGCGCGTCGTACGGCACCTCGCCGGACGAGGTCAGCACCACCCGCCGGGCGCGGTCGAACGCGGTGACCGCGACACCGAGCCGCAGGTCCACGCCGTGCTCGGCCGCCCAGTCCGGCCCGTGCAGCCGCACGGAGTCCGCCGTCATCGACCCGGCGACCACGCTCGACAGCAGCACCCGGTTGTAGGCCGGGTGCCGTTCCTCGCCGAGCACGGTCAGCGCCACGGTCGGATCGCGGCGCAGCACCTCGTCGGCGAACCTCGCCCCGGCCATGCCGTAGCCGACCACCACGACTCGTCTCACGCTGGCTCCAATCGCACGGCGCACACCTTGAACTCGGGCATCCGGCTGGTCGGGTCCAGCGCCGGGTTGGTCAGCAGGTTCGCGCGGCCCCGACCGGCGAAGTGGAACGGCAGGAACACCAGGTCGATCCGCAGCGACGGCACGCACCGGACGCGGGCCTCCATCCGGCCGCGCCGCGAGACCACGGCGGCCAGCGCGCCCTCGGCCAAGCCCGCGCGGGCGGCCGTGTCGGGGTGCACCTCGACGTACACCTCGGGGACGGCCTCCAGCAGCTCCGGCACGGCACGGGTCTGCGCGCCGGACTGGTAGTGCTGGAGCACCCGCCCGGTCGTGAGCTGCACGGGGTACTCGGCGTCGGTCGGCTCGGCCGGGCCGCGGTGGTCGACCGGGATGAACCGGGCCAGCCCGTCCGGGTGGGCGAAGCGGTCCAGGAACATCCGGGGCGAGCTGCCGTCACCGACCACCGGCCAGTACAGGGCTTCGCCGCTCGCGAGCCGGTCGTAGGTGACGCCGGAGTAGTCGGCCGCGCCACCCGCGGAGGCCCGGCGCAGTTCGGTGAACACGTCCTCCGGCTCGACCGGGAACCTCTCCGGGGGCTGCCCGAGCCGGATCGCCAGGCCCCGCAGCACGTCCAGGTCGCTCCGCACGCCCTCCGGCGGCTCGACGGCCCGCCGCCGCAGCAGGATCCGGCCTTCGAGGTTCGTCATCGTGCCGCTCTCCTCGGCCCACTGCGTCACCGGGAACACGACGTCGGCGAGCGCCGCGGTCTCGGACAGCACGAGGTCGGCCACGACCAGCAGGTCCAGGTCCGCCAGCCGGTCGGCGACGTGGGCCGAGCGCGGCGCGGACACCACGACGTTGCTGCCGAACACCAGCAGCGCCTTCGGCCCGGTCGGCGTGCCCAGCGCGTCCAGCAGCTCGTAGGCCGACCGACCGGGACCCGGCAGGTCGTCGGGGTCGATCCCCCACACGCCGCCGACGTGCGCGCGGGCGACCGGGTCGTCGATCTTGCGGTAGCCGGGCAGCTGGTCGGCCTTCTGGCCGTGCTCGCGCCCGCCCTGGCCGTTGCCCTGGCCGGTCAGGCAGCCGTAGCCGGAGCCGCGGATGCCGGGCAGGCCCAGCGCGAGGGCGAGGTTGATCCACGCCGACACGGCGTCCGAGCCGCTGGCGTGCTGCTCGGTGCCGCGCCCGGTGAGGACGTGGGCGTTGGTGGCGTCGGAGAGCAGGTGCACGGCCGCGCGCTGGTCCGCGACCGACACTCCCGTGACGCGCTCGACCCGTTCCGGCCACCAGCCCGCCGCGATCCGCCACGCCCCCTCGAACCCCGTCGTCCGCTCGACCAGGTAGTCCTTGTCCAGGTGGCCGTCCGCGACCACGACATGCAGGAGTCCCAGCGCCAGCGCCAGGTCCGTGCCGGGCGCGGGCTGGAGGTGCAGGGTGGCCAGCTCGGCGGTGGCCGTGCGGCGGGGGTCGACGACGATCAGGTTCGCGCGGCGCAGGTGCTGGACGAACGGCGGCATGGTCTCGGCCGGGTTCGACCCGACCAGCAGCACCGCGTCGGACTCGGCCAGGTCCTCGACCGGGAACGGCATCCCCCGGTCCAGCCCGAACGCCCGCATACCGCCCGCGGCGGCGCTCGACATGCAGAACCGGCCGTTGTAGTCGACCTGCGAGGTGGCCAGCGCGACCCGCGCGAACTTGCCCAGCGCGTACGCCTTCTCGTTCGTCAGCCCGCCGCCGCCGAACACGCCGACCGCGTCCGGCCCGTGCTCGGCCCGCAGCTCGCCGAGCACCGCCGCCACGTGGTCGAGCGCCTCGTCCCAGGTCGCGGGCTCCAGGACGCCGCACCGGCGGACCAGCGGCGTCGTCAGCCGGGCGGGCGACGTGAGCAGCGCGGCCGACGTCCAGCCCTTCTGGCACAGGCCGCCGCGGTTGGTCGGGAACTCCCGCGGCGACACCACGCCGTCCGTCAACGTCATCGCGCACTGGAGCGCGCAGTACGGGCAGTGCGTGCCGATCTTGGGCGAGTCAGTCACCCGGCCGACGCTAGGAACGCCCCGTTAACGCTGGAAGGCGGGATGTTTCGCCGACGCGAACATGCCTGCTCCCGGCCGGTGGCGGCGCGGTGAGGTCAGAGCAGCTCGGACACCAGGTGGACCGCGCGGTCCAGACCACCGAGCGACTGGCGGTTCGACCGGGGGTGCAGCGCGTGCACGGCGAGCCGGAACAGGGTCGCGCGCAGCAGCACCTGCGGCCAGTCCGGCAGGTGGCCCCAGCGCTCGACGATGCCCTTGTCGGCCCCGCCCCACGCCAGCGCGTCCACCACGATCACGCCCGCCGCCCACTCGGCGGGCCGCCAGTACGCGGTGAAGTCGATGATCGCGGGCGGCTGCGAGCCGGAGAACAGCACGTTGCCGAACAGGTCGCCGTGCACGACCTGCGGCTTCGCCGACACGGGCTTGCGCGACACGGACAGCACCTCGAACATCCGGCCGCCCAGCTCCGGATCGAGGTCGGGCTTCTCCTCGCCCCACGCGCACCGGTCCGCGACCGCGAACAGGTCCGTCCGCGAGCCGAGGAACCGCGGCTTCGGCAGGTCGGCCGTCGCGTGGTGCAGGCGCTCCGCCACGGCCACGACCTCGTCGTGCCGCGGCTCGGCCCGCCCGGACAGGTACTTCGTCGCGGCCCAGCCGCCGACCACGTACCGGCCGTCGGTCGACCGCAGCGGGCGGCCGATCCGCAGGTCCGGAACCGACAGCGCGTCGAGGGTCTTCGCCACCCAGGTGGCTTCGGCCGGGTTGGCCGCGGGGCGGATCGCCGCGTCCCCGCAGCGCCACACGGGTCCGCCGTCGATCAACTCCGGCTCGGCGTCCCGCGCGCCGAAGGCAGCGCGCACGTGCGACGGAGGCGGCTCCGGAGTGGGGGTCACGGTCCGGCACGCTACCTGTCCCCACCGCCCGAGTGGTGGAGGCCGGTGCCCGTCAGCGGCGTGCCACCGCTAGCGGGTGAACAGCACCGCCATCGCGACCAGCCCGAACCCGGTCACCGTGCACCACGCCACCAGCGCGACCGGCGACAACCCGCCGTCCTCACGGGCGCGCGCGAGGTCGTCGAGGCGGTCGTTGAACCGCTCCAGCGGGTAGACCGTCCAGTGCGCCAGCCGGTCCAGCATCCGCTCGTACACCGACCGGAGTCGCGCGAGGTTGGGTGCCACGCCGGAACCGTATCCCGAAGAGGGCCCTTGTCCGAATTCTCCGGTCTCCGGTACTGGCAACTGTCAATGCGCGGACGCGGTTGGTGATTTGCCGCCGGGATTCCTCCTTTTGACGGGTTGATAGATCTCGTGAGCCGCCTATTTTGGAAATCGAGCCTCGCGGCTTCCCTGCGTTTTCCCTGTTTGCGAGGAGACACCCTGTGTTCAAGAAAGCTTTCTTGGCCGTCGCGCTGACAGCGGCCGCCGTCCTGACCCCGTTCAGCGCCGTCCAGGCGTCGGCCCAGCCCGCCCCCATCCAGGCGGCGGCGGTGACCGTGTACTACAACACGAACAACGCCCCCACGTTCCGCAGCGTCATCCGCCAGGGTGCCGCCAACTGGAACGCCCGCGTGTCCAACGTGAAGCTGGTCGAGAACGCCTCCGCGGCGACCCTGACCTACTACGAGGGCAACGACTCCCGCGGCTCCTACGCCAGCTCCAACGGCCACGGCAGCGGGTACATCTTCATCGACTACACGCAGGCCAGGCAGTACAACCCCACCCGCATCGCGGCCCACGAGACCGGCCACGTGCTCGGTCTGCCGGACCACTACTCCGGGCCCTGCTCGGAGCTGATGTCCGGTGGCGGCCCCGGCACGTCGTGCACCGTCGCGGTGCCGAACGCGGCTGAGGTCTCCCGCGTGAACAGCCTCTGGGCGAACGGCAAGACCTCCGCCCCGACGGTCTGGACGACGACGATCTTCGACCCGACGCTGGCGGCTCTGGCCAGCTAGGTGCGGTGAAACCGCGTGGCGGCGACCTTCCTGCGGTCGCCGCCACGCGGTTCGCGCGTTCTCACCCGGCCAGCGCGCGGGCCAGCCAGTCGAACGTCGGGGCCAGGCTGTCCGGCCGCTGCCAGCCGTTGATCACCGCGAGCAGCCGGAGGTACCGCTCCCGGCGCGGGTCGCCCACGTCCGCCAGCCACGTCGCCAACCGGTCGGCGTCCAACCCGGTCGCCTCCTCGATCGCCGCCACGACCCGTGCCGCCTCCGGTGACCGCGGGTCCACGTCCAGTGCCACGTGGCGGTGGACCACGGCGGCCAGGTCGGGGCGCACGACGTCCGCCCGCCCCGAGGCGTGCTGTTCCAGCAGGCGTCTCATGATCCCGCGGAATTCCTCGTCCCGCGAAATCTCCGCCAATTCCACCCAAGCCTCGACTTGATCGGGTGTCGGGTCGTCCGGCAGTTCCGGTGTCAAGGTGCGGGCGATGCCGTCGAATTCACCGTTGACACCGTCGAATGCGCTGTCGAGGAATTCGACGATCAACCGCCGTCGTTGATCCTCGGTGAGGGTCGCGAGCTTGTTCATCAGATCCACTTCCTCCGGTCCCGCACCGCGTTTCGCCGCGGTCCTCAACACCGCCTGCCGCACCTTCAGCGTGCGGATGTGGACTTCCAGCGCGTCGGCGTGAGCGGTGATCGTGTCGGCCATGCTGGTTTCCCGGTTCAGCACACGGCGGATCGACGGCAGGTCCAGGCCCAGGTCCCGCAGGGTCCGCACCAGGTCCAGGCGGGCGGCCGCCACCGCGTCGTACACGCGGTGGCCCGCGGCGTTGCGGCCGGTCGCCGGGACGAGTCCGGTGTCGGCGTAGAACCTGACGGCCTTCACCGTCAGGCCGGTCCTGCGGGCCAGCTCGCCGATCGTGTGCATGGCCCCAGCTTCACCGCTCCCCCTGGGGGAGGCGCAAGCACGAAGAAGGCCGCCCCCTCGCGGGAGCGGCCTTCGTCAGAGCCGGTGTGCCTAGTAGGTCGGCAGGCTCGGGTCGACCTCGCGGGCCCAGGAGAGGACACCGCCGCCGACGTGCACGGCGTCGCTGAAACCCGCCTTGTGCAGCGCGGCGAGCGCCTCGGCGGACCGCGCGCCGGACTTGCAGTGCAGGACGATCTGCTTGTCCTGCGGCAGTTCGGCGAACGCCTCGCCCGAGAGGATGCGGTCCTTCGGGATCAGCACCGAGCCGGGGATCCGGACGATCTCGAACTCGTGCGGCTCGCGGACGTCCACGAGCAGGAAGTCGTCACCGGCGTCCTGCTTGTGCTTGAGCTCCAGCGGCGTGATGGTGTTGCCCGCCGCCGCTTCCTGCGCGTCCGTCGACACGACGCCGCAGAACGCGTCGTAGTCGATGAGCTCGGTGATCTTCGGGCTCTCCGGGTCCTTCCGGATCTTGATGGTCCGGTAGGTCATGTCGAGCGCGTCGTACACCATCAGCCGACCCAGCAGCGGGTCGCCGATACCGGTGAGCAGCTTGATCGCCTCGGTCACCATGATCGAGCCGATGGACGCGCACAGCACGCCCAGCACGCCGCCCTCGGCGCACGACGGCACCATGCCGGGCGGCGGCGGCTCGGGGTAGAGGTCGCGGTAGTTCAGACCCTGACCTCCGGGGGCGTCGTCCCAGAAGACGCTGACCTGGCCCTCGAACCGGAAGATCGAGCCCCACACGTAGGGCTTGCCCAGCAGCACCGCGGCGTCGTTGACCAGGTACCTGGTGGCGAAGTTGTCCGTGCCGTCCAGGATCAGGTCGTAGTCGCGGAAGATGTCGAGCGCGTTCTCCGAGTTCAGGTGCACCTGGTGCAGGTTGACCTTCACGAACGGGTTGATCTCGGCGATCGAGTCCCGCGCGGACTCGGCCTTCGGCTTGCCCACGTCGGACTGACCGTGGATGACCTGGCGCTGCAAGTTGGACTCGTCGACCGTGTCGAAGTCGACCACGCCCAACGTGCCCACACCGGCCGCGGCCAGGTAGAGCAGAGCGGGACTGCCAAGGCCACCCGCGCCGACGACCAGCACCTTCGCGTTCTTGAGGCGCTTCTGCCCGTCCACCCCGACATCCGGGATGATCAGGTGCCGGCTGTACCGCGCGACTTCTTCCTTGGTCAGCTCCGCTGCGGGCTCCACGAGCGGCGGAAGCGCCATCTGTCCTCCTCGACGAAACATGTCCTCGTAAATCGGACAACACCAGACTGCCCGTTCGTCTTCCCGCGTGGGAAGTCGTCCCAACCGGTGGACGCTGCTACTTCGGGGCGACCGGGAACGCGTTCGTCGTGCACGTCTTGCCGTCGGCGGGCACGACGCCCTTGTTGCTCGCGTCGACCTCGTTGAGCTGCGCGACGTAGTCGTTCGAGACGCCGAACGTCTGCTGCATCATCACCGGGGCCGGCGCCCCGGCCTCCTGGCACGCCTCGTGGCCGTGGCCGAGCGCGTGGCCGACCTCGTGGTTGATGGCGTACTGGCGGTAGGACGAGATGTCGTTGCTGAACGCCTTCGCGCCGCGCAGCCAGCGGGCCGTGTTGATGACGACCCGCTTGATGCTCGGGTCCCAGCACGACGACTCGTACTGGATCTGGAAGCCGCAGATCTGGTGCGTGGTGTTCGTGCTCGTGAGGCTGATCACGAAGTCGGCCTTGCTCGCGTCGCCGCCGTCGACCCGCTGCACCGCGACCTCGCCGGTGCCGACCCAACTGCGGTTGTCCGACAGGAACGCGTCGATCGTGCGGGCGAACGCGTCCTTGTCGCCGCCGTAGTCGCCGCCCTCGACGCCGTCCTCGATGGCGATGGCGTACTTGTACAGCCGCCCCGAGCCGACCTGCTGGGTCGTGCCGGGGATGACCTGCCACGTGCCCGCGCCGTTCTCGGAGTACTTGGGCCCGTCGGGCAGCACGGCGGTCGGGATGTTCAGGTCCAGCGGCGGCGGTGGTGTCTCGGACGCGGCGGGCTTGGTCGCGTTCACCGACGTGCGGTCCGCCTGCGGCTCGGCGCCGCTGCCGCTGCTGTCACCGGTGCCGATGCCCGCCGCGCCGATCTGGAACGACGAGGGGACCGTGCTGTCCAGCACGACCAGCAGCGTCAGCACGAGCAGCACGGGGACGGCGTAGACGCGCCAGCCGTAGTTCGACACGAGCCCCGCGACACCGGTGCGGCGCCTGCGCGGCCGGTACTCCTCGGCCTCGGCCGGGTCCGGTTCCCACGACGCCGCCAGCGGCTCCGCGCTGGTGCGGCGCGCGCCGCGGCGGTAGCGCTCCTCGGAGGGTTGCTGGGCCGACGGGCGAACGTCAGGGGACGGGTGGCGCCTGCCCGAGGGGCCACGGCCTCCCTGTGTCGTCCGGTTCACCGGGTCAGGGTCCCACATCCCCCGTTCGGTGGCCGGCACGCCGTCACCACGTCTGCTTCTCCACGGCGTCCCACATCCCGAGCATCGCCCGTGCGACGGACACCGGTCGCTCCATTTGGGCTACGTGACCGGTCCTCGGCAGCACGAGCAGTCTGCCGCGCGGCAATAGCCGGGCCGTCCTCGGCGCGCGCCGAACGCTGATCAACCGGTCCTCCGCGCCCCACACGACCAGCGACGGGGTCCGCACGAGCGGCAGCAGCTTCCACATCGACATCGGCCCGGACGTCACCCACATCCGGAACAGCGACAGCGTGCTCCCGTTGAGCGCCGCGTTCCCGTACGGCGTGCGGCCCATGTAGGCGCCTTCCTCCATGCTCTCCACGATCCGGTGCTCCGGCACCAGCGTCGGCTCGGCGAAGCACAGCCGCATCAGCTGGTCGGTCCGCTGCCGCGGGCTCAGCGCGTCCAGCTGCCGTTGGAAGGCGGGTCCCACGAACGGCAGCAGCGTGAACGGCAGCCGCGGGTCCGACACCCGCCGGAAGCTCGGCCGCAGGTCCGGCATCGCGGGCGACACCAGCGTCAGCGTGCGCACCAGCTCCGGCCGCACCGCCGCCACGACGAGCGACACCGCGCCGCCCATCGAGTTGCCCGCCAGGTGCACCGGGCCCCGCCCGAGCCCCTCCAGGTAGGCGATCACCGTGCGCGCGTGCGACACGATGCTGAAGTCGTACCCCTCGGCGGGTTCCGACCGCCCGAACCCCGGCAGGTCCGGCGAGAACCCGTCGGCGTACCCGGCGAGCTGCGTGGACAGGTCCGTCCAGTTCGTCGACGACCCGCCCAGCCCGTGCACGTACACGGCGGTGGTCCCGGTGTCGCCGGGCGTGTGCCGGACGTGCAGCCGGTGCCTCCCCACGGTCACGACCTCACCGGGGTAGGGGCGCACGGACGTGTCGAGCGGCGGCAGGCGCGCGGGGGACAGCGGCACGCGGGTCAGAGCCGTCCTGTCCACCTCCATCATGTCGGTCATCACTCCAGGATGCCTGGTCAGCCGCGCGGAGGACCAGAACGGGGGAAGCGCGCTTCACGAAAGAGGGCTACCAGCGAGTAAGGTTGCCGTCGGGCAGCAGGGCAGACCCCTTGTTGGCTCCGCGATGACCTGGCTGGAGGCACCATGACGGAGACGGCCCAGACTGCGGTTGGGCACCAGAGCAGCACCCCGGCCGGACGCGGAGTGCGGCTTCCGCGCACCGCCCGCCGGGCGCAACTGCTCGCCGCGGCACAGGACGTGTTCGTGACGAACGGCTACCACGCCGCCGCGATGGACGAGATCGCCGAACGCGCGGGCGTCAGCAAGCCCGTGCTGTACCAGCACTTCCCCGGCAAGCTCGAGCTCTACATGGCACTCCTCGAGTCCCATGTGGACGAGCTGGTCGCCAGGGTCCGCGGCGCGATCGAGTCGAGCACGGACAACAAGCTCCGCGTCCACGCGGCGGTGGAAGCCTTCTACGACTTCGTCGACGGCGAGGGCCAGGCGTTCCGCATGGTCTTCGAGTCGGACCTCCGCGGCGAACCGGCGGTCGCGAAGGCGGTCGAGCGGGCCACCACGGACAGCGTCGACGCCATCACCGACACCATCACCGCCGACGCGGGCCTGGACGAAGACCGCGCCCGCCTGCTGGCGACGGGCCTGGTGGGCCTGAGCCAGGTCACCGCCCGAGCGTGGCTGGCGGACGACCGCAAGGTCCCCAAGGAAGAAGCGGTCAACCTGATCTCCAACCTCGCCTGGCGGGGCATCGGCGGCGGCTTCCCCCTCCAGCACTGAACCGCCGCTCGGCACTCGGTTTTCGAGCGGGGACGGGGACTTCGTCGCCGCCCCCGCTCGACGGCCTCGCGTGGAGGGTCACACGAGGCGGGAGATCCTGTCGGCCACCTCGGCGGAGCGCTCCAAGGGGAGCATGTGCCCGGCTCCGGGGTAGACCACGAGTTCCGCTCCCGGCAACTCCTCGGCGATGGCGCGAGCGTGCCTGACCGGCGTCAGCAGGTCCGCCCCACCCGCCAACACCACGGCGGGCACCCCGGCCAACTCCGCCAGCGCCTTCACGCGGTCGTGCGCGGCGACCTCGCGGCGGAAGTCCACAAAGGCCCCACCGGTGCACCGGGAGATCATCCTGGAGGCCGCGAGGACGTCGCTCCAGGCGGCTCGACGGCCGAACAGCATCGCGCGCAACCCCAGGGGCATCACGCGGGCGAACCCGAGGACGGCCCGACGGCCCAGCCACCGGCCCGCCGCCTCCTCCAGCCGCCACACGGCGGGCAGCGCTCCCGCGGACGTCGCCACGAACACCGCGCCGCGCACCCGTTCGTACACCGCGGGGTGCCGCTCGGCGAGCGCCATCATCGTCATCCCGCCCATCGAGTGGCCGACGAGCACGATCTCCCCGTCCGGCACCTCGGCCGCCAGCACCTCGACGAGGTCGTCGGCGAGCTGGTCGAACGTCCGGACCGTCCCGCCGCCGGACAACCCGTGCCCCCGGTGGTCGTACCGCACAACCCGCCCCGGCAGAGCCGCGGCCACCCGGTCCCACGACGTCAGGTCCAACGTCCACGCGTGCAGCAACACCACCGTCACCGCGGACGGCGGACCGCTGACGACGACGTTCAACGACGTCCCATCAGCGACCTTCACGGCAGCAGGAACGAGCGTCGCCAAGCCTTCATCCCCGGCTTCCCCACCAGCCCGACCTCGTCCAGGAACTTCATGATCCGCTCCCCCGACCACCGGATCGTCTCCTGCCACGCGGGGTTCCCCAACGCCGCCCGGTGCGCCTCCGCGGCGTCCAACCCCACCGCCGCGTACGCCTTCGGGTTGATGATGCTGCGCGTGATGAACATGGCCACGGTCGCCAGCAGCCACCGCTGGTACGGCAACTCGGCCCGTGACACCGACTCCATCCCGCGCACCACCTCCTCCCGCGCGAACCGCACGTGCCGAGCCTCTTCCAGCACGTGGATCCGGTTCACCATCCGCACCAGCGGCTGCACCGACTCGTCGGCCATCGTCTCCCGCTGCAACCGGTCCAGCACTTCCTCGGCCACCAGGATCGACCCGTACAGCGCGGGCCCGTACCCGATCGTCGGCAGCAGCCGCCCCAGCCGGTGCACGTGGACCGGCGGTCCGTACGGCGGGCACCCGATGCGGTCCACCATGCGCGCGAACATCGTCGAGTGGCGGCACTCGTCGGCGATCTCGGTCAGCGCGTACTGGACGTGCATGGTCGTCGGGTCCGACCGGTAGACCTCCTTGAGCAGCATCTGCATCAGCAGGATCTCGAACCACAGCCCGACGCTCGCGATGCTCGCGACCTCGTGCTTGCTCAGCTCGATCCGCTGGTCCTCGCTCATCCGGTCCCACAGCGGCGTCCCGTACAGGGAGCAGCGGTGTTCCGGCGTGTACCGCAGGCCGTCGACCAAGGGCGCGGACCAGTCGATGTCCACCTCGGGGTCGTAGAACTTGTCTGCCGAGGAGTTGAGCAGCCGTTCCGCGGTCTTCTCGCGATCGGCGACCTTCAAGGGCCTCGTCATCAGGTCCTCCGCTGGGAGTAAGTGTTACTTGAGGTAACGGTTACTTCTGGTAGCGTGCGTCACATGGCTCGTACTGTCAAGGGTGGTTCGGACGCGCGCCGCGAACGGTGGAAGGGTCACCGCGAGGCCAGGCGCGCGGAGTTCGTCGAGGCGACGATCAGGGCGGTGGCCAAGCACGGCCCCGACGTGGGCATGGACGAGATCGCCACCGAGGCGGGCGTCAGCAAGCCCGTCCTCTACCGCCACTTCGCCGACAAGTCCGACCTGTACCTCGCGGTCGGCAGGCGCGGCACGGACATGCTCATGGACCGCCTGGGCCCCGCGATCGAGAAGGACGGCCCGATCCGCGACCGGATCCGCGGCATCGTCGACGCGTACCTGTGCGTCATCGAGGAGAACCCGAACCTGTACCGCTTCGTCGTCCGCGGCTCGTTCACCGACCGCCCGGTCGAGCAGGACGTCGTCCACGAGGACAAGGCCCTCATCGCCGCCACCCTGGCCCGCATCCTCGGCGACTACCTGCGCGCGTTCGACATGGACTCCGGCGGCGCGGAACCGTGGGCGCACGCCCTGGTCGGCATGGTGCAGAACGCGGGCGACTGGTGGCTGGACCGCCAGTCCATGAGCAGGCAGAGCCTCAGCGAATACCTGGCCACCATCATCTGGCACGCCATCGACGGCCTGCTCCGCTCCGCCGACATCACCGTCGACCCGGACCAGCCACTACCCGGCAGCCTGTTCCACGCGGACCCACCCCTGCGCCTGATCACCTCGGAGGAAGCGTGAGCGACGACGAAGAGGGCTACACCGGCACAGCGGAACTGCTCTTCGACACCACAACCGTCCCGGTCGAGGTGGAACTACGGGGCTTCTTCCAACCGATCGACGGCCGCTACCACTGGTACGGCCGCGTAGCGGCGAACGCCCGGGTGTCCACTTTGGTCGAAGCGGGAACCCGAACAGCCCTGCTCCGCACCCCCACCGGCGAAGCCACAGGCACCCTGACCGACCCGGACCCGTGGCACCGCTACCGGGTCAGCGGCACCAGCACCCCACCGTTCCGCACCACCTGAGTCCGAACAGGACCAGGGGTCCCCCGCCCGTGAGCACCCCCCGACACCCACGCTAACCACCCCCACCGACAAAAAACCCCCGAAAACACCACAAGGGACCACCCGATCAGGTGGTCCCTTGGGTTCGGGAAAAGCTAGTCGCCCGACGTGAACCCGACGCGACGCGTGTCGCTCGGCCCGATCTCGACGTAGGAGATGCGCGTCGTGGGCACCACGAACCGGGCGCCCTTCTGGTCCACCAGCACGAGCTGGCCGCTCTGCTCCTTGAACGCGACGGCGACCAGCGACTCAACCTCGTCAGGGGTGAGACCGCTGGACACGACGAGCTCCCGCGGGCTGTCCGCGATGCCGACCCTGACCTCCACGCTGACCTCCGTGCACAAAGATTCGACGCTCACCCGGCGAACCGGTGACCATGACTGAAACCAACCCTAGCCGAGCCCGAGGTTCCCCATGCGCCGCGTGTGGCTCTGCTGGAGCCGTCGGAAGAGGCCCGCGATGCCCGCGAGGTCGCCGGAGCCGCGGATGATCAGCTCGGCGAGCCCGTCGCGTTCGGCCACCACGTACTGGGCCTGCGTCAATGCCTCGCCGAGCAGCCTTCGGCCCCACAGGGTCAGCCGATCGCGAAGCTTCGGGTCGGCCGCGCAGGCGGCTCGGACTTCGCGCTCGGCGAACGCCGAGTGGCCCGTGTCGTCCAGCACGGCGAGCACCAGCGCCTTCGTCCCGGCGTCCAGCCACTCCGCCACCTCGCGGTAGAAGTCGGCCGCCAGGCCGTCGCCGACGTAGGCCTTGACGAGTGACTCGTGCCACGACCGGGGGGCGGTCGAGGCGTGGAAGTTGTCGAAGCCCGCGACGAACGGGCGCATCACGTCCTCGATCACCACGCCGCGCTCGGCGAGGTAGCGCTCGAGCTGCGAGTAGTGGCCGATCTCGGCGGCGGCCATCGCGGACAGGTCCGCCCGGCCCGCCAGAGTCGGTGCTGTGCGGGCGTCTTCCGCCAGCCGGTCGAACGCCGACAGCTCGCCGTACGCGAGCGCGCCGAGCAGGTCGACGACACCTTCCTCAACGCTTCCGCCCTCGACTTCGGGGGTCGTCTCCGCCTCGCTCATGGGTCCGAGCCTAGTCGGGCGCGGTGTTGCGCGAGGATGACCGGCAGGTCTCGGTCCATGGTCGAACTCGGCGAGAAACCCCGAATGGCGTAC
Organism: Umezawaea sp. NPDC059074; assembly: GCF_042738955.1. Taxonomy (NCBI): domain Bacteria; kingdom Bacillati; phylum Actinomycetota; class Actinomycetes; order Pseudonocardiales; family Pseudonocardiaceae; genus Umezawaea; species Umezawaea sp. NPDC059074. The sequence continues at coordinate 33,200 of NZ_JBHYHC010000019.1, read as the reverse complement.
CTGGCGGGTAGACTCGCTCTTTGACGCCCGGCGGTCGACGCTGCGCGGCCCAGGTCGGCATGCCTGCCGACGGGCTCGCGGCAGTGACGGAGCCGCGGTTGCAGATCACGGCGGCATGGTGCCGCCACGTGAGGGTGCGCGCACAAACCTCGCAGGCCCTCCCGCTCCACGCCCGGCCACTCCCGATCCGGCCCGCTGGCTGTGGTGCGGTCGAGAGGCCCGTCCAGGGCCCGTGCGCGCTGGTATGAGAGAGGCGATCACCCTGACCGCTAGCGATGAAGACCTGACCAATCTCGACCCGGTGGCACTGGAGCACAGCGAGGCGGGTGTCCCGGACGAGGACACCTCCCTGCCGCTGATGGCCAACGCACCCGTCGAGAACACCGCTCCGACGTTCGCCGAGCTCGGCGTGCGCGAGGAGATCGTGCGGGCGCTCGGCGAGGCCGGCATCGAACGCACGTTCGCGATCCAGGAGCTGACCCTCCCGCTCGCGCTGGCGGGTGACGACGTCATCGGCCAGGCCCGCACGGGCACCGGCAAGACGCTGGGCTTCGGCATCCCGCTGCTCCAGCGGATCCTGTCGCCCGGCGACGGCACGCCGCAGGCGCTCGTCGTGGTGCCCACGCGCGAGCTGTGCCTCCAGGTGACGCGCGACCTCACCGAGGCCGCGAAGTACCTCGACATCAACGTCCTGGCGATCTACGGCGGCCGCCCGTACGAGCCCCAGATCGCGGCGCTGCGCAAGGGCGTGGACGTGGTCGTCGGCACGCCCGGCCGCCTGCTTGACCTCGCCGAGCAGCGCCACCTGGTGCTGGGCAAGATCCGCAACCTCGTCCTGGACGAGGCGGACGAGATGCTCGACCTCGGCTTCCTGCCGGACATCGAGCGCGTGCTGCGCATGGTCCCGGACGAGCGGCAGACGATGCTGTTCTCGGCGACCATGCCGGGCCCGATCATCACGCTCGCGCGCACGTTCCTGAACCAGCCCACGCACATCCGGGCCGAGGAGAACGACGCCAGCGCGATCCACGAGCGCACGGAGCAGTTCGTCTACCGGGCGCACGCGCTGGACAAGGTGGAGCTGCTGGCCCGCCTGCTCCAGGCGAAGGACCGCGGCCTCTCGATGATCTTCACGCGCACCAAGCGGACCGCGCAGAAGATCTCCGACGACCTCGCCGAGCGCGGTTTCGCCGCCGCCGCGGTGCACGGCGACCTCGGCCAGGGCGCGCGCGAGCAGGCGCTGCGCGCGTTCCGCGCGGGCAAGGTGGACGTGCTCGTGGCCACGGACGTCGCCGCGCGCGGCATCGACGTGGCGGGCGTGACGCACGTCGTGAACTACCAGTGCCCCGAGGACGAGAAGACCTACGTGCACCGCATCGGCCGCACGGGCCGCGCGGGCCGCACGGGTGTCGCGGTCACGTTCGTCGACTGGGACGAGGAGCCGCGCTGGAAGTCGATCAGCGACGCGCTGAACCTCGGCAAGCCGGAGCCGGTGGAGACGTACTCGACGTCGGACCACCTGTTCACGGACCTCGACATCCCGCCGAGTTCCACGGGCAGGCTGCCGCTGGGCCAGCGGACCCGCACCGGGCTCGACTCGGAGCCCGAGGAGGACCTCAAGGGCGACAAGAAGGGCGGCGCGCGCAAGCGCAGCCGCAGCCGCACGACGAGCCGCGGCGGTGCGACGGCGGGAGCCGAGCAGCAGCAGAGCACGTCGAGCACGCCCGCGACGAAGACCCCCGAACCGGGCGAGGAGGACGGCACCCGCCGTCCGCGCAGGCGCCGCAGCCGCGGCGGAGCACCCGTGACCGGGGAAACCGCAGGTCAGCCCACCGAGGCCACGGCTGAGGGCGCGCCGAGCGAGAACGGCGAGCGTCCCGCGCGGCGTCGTCGGCGTCGGCGTTCGGGCGGCGAGTCGGGCGGAAACGCGGAGGCGGCTGCGAACGACAGCGTCTCCTCGGCAGACTGACACCTGACGCGAGCGGTGCACGAACGAGCGATCGGGAGCCAGGACAGTGGGACAGTCGGAGCAGATCGAGGAATCCGCACTCCTGGCTCCTGAGTCGAACGGGCACGGGACAGTGGGCGAGGACGTGCTCGGCCCGCCCCCGGCGGACGCCTCCGAGCCTCCGCCGGACCTGCCCGAGCGCTCGTTCCGCACGCGCGGCGACTTCATCGCCGTCGCGCTGATCACGGTCGTCGTGCTGGTGACGGCGTCGCTCGTGTACGCGTTCAGCGACGCGCGCGCGACGACGTCGCAGACGACGACCGCGCCCGCCCCGGAACTGCCCGAGGCGACGACCCTGCCGCCGACGCTCGCCGAGGTGTGGCGGGCGCCCAGCGGCGGCACGCAGGCCCCGACGTGGATCGGGACGGTGGTCGTGACGGGCGACGGCGGCGACGTCGTCGGCCGCGACCCGCTGACCGGCGCGGAGCGGTGGCGCTACAGCCGGAACCTGCCGCTGTGCACGATCACGGCGGCGTGGGACAAGGCGCTCGCGTCGTTCGACAAGGGCACCGGCTGCTCCGAGGTCACCTCGCTCGACCCCGTGACCGGCAACCGCGGCCCGCAGCGCAACGGCGACGCCGAGCGCGGGTCGCGCCTGCTCACCGAGGGCTCGCACGTCCTCACCACCGGCAAGAAGTACGTCGAGGTCTACCGCAAGGACGACCTGGTGCGCTCGATGGAGTACGGGCAGCTGCGCGCCATCGTGAACCCCGGCAAGCAGCCCCGCGTCGGCTGCACGTACGGCTCGTTCGCCGTCACCACCGGCAAGATCGCGCTCGTCGAGCGCTGCCCCGACGACCCGGCCGACCGGCTGACCGTGCTCAAGCCCAACCCGGAGAAGTCGGACACGCCCGAGGTGTTCAGCAGCGTCGTGGTGGGCGGCAAGGGCACCCGCGTGATCGCCGTGACGAACAACCGGGTGGCCGTGGTCATCCCCGGCAGCCCGGCGAAGCTGACCGTGTTCGACGCCGACACCGGCGGTCAGATCGCCGAGTACCCGCTGGACCTCCCCGCCTCCGACCTCGACGGCGACGTGCCCGGCGGGATCGTGCCGATCACCGTCAGCACCGCCGCCGTCTACTGGTTCACCGGCTCCCGGACCATCGCGCTGTCGCTGGAGGACCTCAGTCCCAAGTGGACGCTCCAGGGCGCGGTCGGCTCCGGCAGCACCCTGGCGGGCAAGGCCGTGATCCCGGTCAAGGGCGGCCTCAAGGTGCTCGACCAGGTGACCGGCGCCGAGATCGGCACCATCCCGGTCAACCGCGGCGACTACGACGGGCCCATCCAGTCCAGCACGATCGGCCCGGTGGTCCTGGAGCAGCGCGGCCGGACGCTCGTGGCCCTGCGGTAGGGGTCACAGTCCGGCAGACCGAACCCCTCCCGTTGCGGCAGACTGGGGGCGTGTACTCGCAGATCAGCCCCCACCGCGCCACCAGGACCGACCTGCCGGGCCGCTACGGTCCGGTCGCCGCGCTGCGCGCGACCCCGGTGGGCGCGGACCTGGGCGCGACGGCCCTGCTGGTCCCCGGTTTCACCGGGTCCAAAGAGGACTTCGCGCCGCTGCTCGACCCGCTGGCCGACTCCGGGTTCGAGGTCGTCGCGATCGACCTGCCCGGCCAGTACGAGTCGGCGGGCCCCGTGGCGGAGGCGGACTACCGGCCATCGGTGCTCGGTGAGGCGTTGGCCGAACTGGTGGCGAAGCTGGCCGCCGAGGGCAGGCGGGTCCTGCTGCTGGGGCACTCGTTCGGCGGTCTGGTGGCGCGGGGCGCGGTGTTCGCGGGCGCGCCCATCGCCGGGTTGACGCTGATGTCGTCCGGGCCGGGGGAACTGCCGCTGGGTGAACGCCGGACGGCGCTCGACCACGGCGAGACGGTCATGCGCGAGCACGGCATCGAGGCGGCGCAGAAGATCGCGGAGCAGCGGTCGATGCTGGACCCGACGTGGCAGGCGCAGCCGGAGCGGCTGCGGGACCTGTACCGGGACCGCTTCCTGCACTCGACGCCGCAGAGCCTGCTCGGGATGGGCGCGGCGATCCGGGCCGAACCGGACCTGGTGGCGAAGCTGGCGCGGACCCTGCGCACCGCGCAGGTCCCGTGCCTGGTCGTGTGCGGCGAGGCGGACGACGCCTGGTCGCCCGCGGGTCAGCGGGACATGGCGGAACGGCTGGACGCGGACTTCGCCGTGCTGGCGGGCGCGGTGCACTCGCCGAACACCGAGACCCCCGAGGCCCTCCTCACCACCCTGCTGCCGACGTGGCGGGCCTGGCTGACGTCCTGACCGTCACGCCCACCAGTACACCCACAGCACGCCGAACCCGACGACCAGCACGCCGAGCGAGTACAGGGCGGCGACCCAGCCCCGCCGCCGGTCGGCGAACACCTGGAACACCACCGCCGCGACGGCCGCGACCCAGTGGCCCGCGACGACGTCCCAGCCGAGCCCCGGCAGGTCGCGGCCGGACGCGTACCGCTGGACCACCACGGTCGCGATGGCCAGCAGCACGAGGCCGACCGTGAACGAGCCGCTGATGCCGCGCCACACGCGCGCGACGACGTTCTCCCGCCGGGGTTTCGTCTCCGGCGTGGCCAGTTCGACCGTGATCGGTTCGCTCATCAGGGCTCCTTAAGGCGCGAGCATGGCCCACGGGTCGAGCGAGGGAGCGGCCTGCTGCCCCTCAGGGCAGCTCCGCCGGAAATCGCACCACGTGCACTGCCTCCCCGTCCTGGGCGGGAACAGGATCTCGGGATCGCCGCCCGCTGCCAAGGTGTCGCCCGCGAGCGCCAGCTCGTCCGCGGCCTCCTCGGCCCGCGTCACGTGCCTGCCCAGGCTCTCCTCGGTGTGCTCCCAGGCGGACACCGTGCCCGTCGGCAGGTGGTGCAGCTCCACCTGGTGGCAGGGCTTGCGCAGCGTCCGCCGGGCCGCCAGCGCGTACAGCGCCAGCGCCAGCGAGCCGCGCGCGTCGTCCACCGTCAGCGCGTGACGGCCCGTCTTGTAGTCGACGATCACCAGTTCGCCGTCGCGCAGGTCGATGCGGTCGACCCGGCCCTCGGCCACGATCTTGGACGTCGGCGTCGACACCCACCGCTCGATGCCGACCGGTTCGATCGCCGTGTCCAACCGGCCCACGTAGTCGCGCACCCACCCGTCCGCGCGCTCCCGGTAGACGGCGGCCTGCTCGGAGTCGCGGAACCCGTCGTTCTTCCACAGCCGGTGCACCAGCGCCACGGCCTGGTCCGGTGTCCGCTTGGCGGCGGGCAGGTCGAACAGCGCCTTCAACGCGTTGTGCACCACCGCGCCCAGCGTGTTGTGCGCCCAGGCACCGCCACGCGGCGGCGTGGGCCGCTCGAGGTACGCCATGCGGTACCGGCGAGGGCAGTCCGCCCAGTTGGCCAGTTTCGCCGGAGTCACCCGAACGAGCTTGCGCGGCATGCTTCCAAAATCGAACCCGAGCTGCTCCTGCACCCGTCCAAGGCTACGCAAGGACACCGACAGTGCCGCCACGACCACCCACCGGCAGGATGTCGACATGGAGATCTGGCACAACCCGCGCTGCTCGAAGTCCCGCACGGCGAAGAAGGCGCTGGACGACCAGGGCGTCGAGTACGGCGAACGGCGCTACCTCGACGACGCCCCCACGACGGCCGAACTGGCGGCGGTGCTGGACAAGATGGGCGCGGACCCGTGGGACATCACCCGCATGGGAGAACCCCGCGCCGCCGAGCTCAACCTGGCGGCCCTCCCCCACGACCGCGACACGTGGCTGACGGTCCTGGCGGCCAACCCGGCGCTGATCGAACGCCCGATCATCATCACCGACACCAGAGCTTTCGTGGCCCGCGGCCCGTTCACGCTGTAGCGCCGAACGGCCCGTTCACCGACCTCGGCCTCGCCGCCGGAACCCCAGGACACCGCGTGCGACCACCCGGCGACCCTTGGCCGCCAAGATGAACGGACCGTTCACCGCCCCTCGAACAGCCGAAGCACCAGCCACCGAAAACTGTCGTACCCCACCGGTAGCGTTCAGTTTCGGGGGGCCTTGACTTTCGGGGGACCTCTTCCAGCCACGCGCCCACAGCGGGCCGCCGACTCGCCGGAACCGGACCAAGACCGGAACCAGGGTCCAGCGCAGGCCAGGGCCAGACCGGCAGGCCTGAACCGGGCACCCCATTGGGATCAGGGCAGGCCGGAGACCAGCGGACAGGGACCGCCAGAAGCAGATCGGAGCCGGGCGGCCCACCGTGGGGATCGCCCTGGCTGAGGCGGGCCGGGTGTGGGTGGGATGGGCAGGCCGGTCAAAGCCCTCGCACCTCATCCGACCAGGATCTTGCTCCCCGTCGCCCGATCCGCCAACGCGTCCAGCATCTCCGGCGCGGTGGTCTCCGCGCCGAGCCTCACGGTCTTGTTCGTCCCGTGGTAGTCGCTCGACCCCGTGACCAGCAGCCCGAGGTCTCCCGCCAACGACCGCAGCCGGTCCCGCGTAGCCGGGTCGTGGTCGGGGTGGTCGACCTCGACGCCGCCGAGGCCCTTCGCCGCCAGGTCGGCCACCACCTGGTCCGTCACGATCGGCCCCCGCGACACCGCGAACGGGTGGGCCAGCACCGTCACGCCGCCCGCGTCGGCGATCATCTCGATCGCCCGCTCCACCGGTGTGTCGGTCTTCGGCACGTAGTACCGGCCGCCGGTCAGGTACTTCGCGAACGCCTCGTTCACGCTCTCCACCACCCCGGCCCGCATCAACGCCATCGCGAGGTGCGGCCGACCGGCGGGAGCGTCTTCGGGCAACGCCGCCATCAGCTCGTCCGGGTCGATGGGGAAGCCGTCCTCGACCATGCGGACCGCCATCACGCGCACCCGGTGTCTGCGCTCGGACCGGAGTCTGAGCTGCTCCTCGACGATCGCCACCGAGGTGGGGTCGTAGAGGTAGGCGAGCATGTGGACCGTGACCAGCCTGCCGAGGCCGTCCGTCGATGCGCACGACAGTTCGGCTCCGCGAACCAGTCGCAGGCCGGGCGGCAGCGCGGCGGCGGCTTCCTGCCACCCCGCTGACGTGTCGTGGTCGGTGATGGCGACCGCGTGGAGGCCGGTGGCCGCCGCGGCGGCCACCAGTTCCGCGGGCGTGTCGGTGCCGTCGGACTGGCTCGAGTGGGCGTGCAGATCGATGCGCACCCGTGCAGTGTGGCCGACGGCCTCGACCTCCGTTCCTACGGCACCATCTTCTTGCCCCGCGCGACCCGTTGAGCCTTGATCATCGAGAAGCGGTCGGCCTGCGCCTTCTTGTCGCCGAAGGTCAGCTCCGAGATGGCGTCGTACACCTGCTCGGGGTTCGGCAGGAACTCGATCCTGTTCAACGCCTGGATCTGCCCCGCCGACTCCACGACCAGCGTGCCGTAGCCGAACATCCGGCCCAGCACCGTGCGCTCGTACGTGAGGTCGGTGACCTTCGTGATCGGCATCATCGCCACCTTGGTCTCGAAGACCCCGGAGGAGATCATGAACCGCTTGTCGGTCACCACGATCCGCTCGACCCACCACTCCATCACGAAGTAGGCGAGCCTGAGCAGCACGAACAGCGCGGCGTACCAGAGCACGTTCTGGACGATCCCCGCGTTGTCGGGCAGCAGGTACGAGATCATCATCGCGCCGGCCAGCAGAGCTGCCGCCTCGAGGATGTCCCACAGGAGGCTGCTCCAGTGCCTGCGCACCCTGATGACCCGACGCTCGGTACCGAGCAGGTACTCGTCGGGGTCTCTCGGAGCGAACACGGCCTACCGCCTCTCGCCGTCGGAGGGAGCCGGGCGACTCAGAACAATTGTTTCACGAAGGTGATGAGCGCCTCAGCTGCTCCCCGGAGCGTGGCCAGGATGTTCTGCACCAGCTGAGCCGCTTGCTGTGGCTCGGCGATGAGGAAGAACAGCACCAAGCCGACCCCTGCGAAGGTGAGAATCTTCTTCAGATTCACGGTGATCAACCCCATCCGCTACCCGCACCCTGTTGGCGCCAGTGAAAACCGTTGTACCGCACTCGGCGACACGTTGGCTGATTTGTACCGCACATGGGTCAGTGCGGTGCACCACCGTTCCGGTACGACTACGTTGGGTAGTCGTGACGCGGAGCGTTCGGCCAAGCATCCGGTGCGTTGGTGGGATCGTGTTTGACACCAACGGGCGACTACTACTCGTGCGACGCCTGAATCCCCCAGGTGAGGGACTGTGGTCGATCCCTGGTGGCCGAGTCGAGCCGGGAGAGGCCGATGACGAGGCCGTGAGGCGGGAACTGGCCGAGGAGACGGGACTCTCCGTCACCGTCGGGCCGTGGGTCGGGTCCGTCACCCGTCCGGCTGCCAGGGGCTTCTACGAGATCCACGACTACCTCTGCCAGGTGGAATCCGGCGTGCTCCTAGCGGGGGACGACGCATCGGATGCACGGTGGTGCTCCGCTGCGATCTTGACCACACTTCGGGAGGCCGATCTGCTCGCCGAGGGCCTCTACACCGCCCTTGACGACTGGGGACAGCTCCCGCGGCGCTGATCGGCCCCACCCGATCGGGTTCGGCTCGCTCCCAGCATGTGGGAGCGCATCACGCCAGCCAGACGAGCCGCTGACCGTGCAGCCCCGTCTTGGCCAACGCCCGCGCGGTCGGCGCGGCCCCCGTGTCGTCCCAGTGGGCCGTGCCGAGCACGCCGAAGGCGGGCTCACCCGGACCCGGCCGGAGGTCGTCGCGGCCCGGCAGGACGTGCTCCAGGCCCGCGGCGTAGGCCTCGTGGCTGATCCACCACACCGGCCGCCCCAGGTCGCCGAGCGCGGCCACGAACTCCGCCCGCCGCTCAGCCGTCAGGTAGGGCATCAGGGTGCTGGTGACGACCACGAGCGGCAGCTCGGCGGGCACCAGCTCGGCGGCCTTGGCGAGGTCGTCCACGGCGTCGCCCGCCACGAACACCGGCGGCGCCTTGCGCTGCACGGTCGCGGCCACGCCGAAGTACCGCAGCCGCTCCGGCTGGTCGGCCCAGATGCAGGCCTCCAGCCACGCGTAGGCGTCCTCGTCGGTCAGGTCGACGGGCGCGCGGTCCAGACCGACCTTCGCGGCGACCTTGACCGTCTTGGGCAGCTTCGGCAGCTCCACGCCGGGGGCCAGCTCCAGCGCGCAGTGCAGCCCGAGCAACGCCTTGGGCGGCCCGCTCACGAGCTGGCCCGCCTGCTGCGTCTGGTACCGGTAGCCGTACAGGTCGAGCCCGAGCAGCAGGCCCGCGCTCGTGCCGACCTCGAGCAGCCCCAGCGGCGACCCGGCCTGCTTGGCCACGACGGCGACCGCAGGGAACAGCAGCGCGGCCCGGCGCACCTCGTTCGTCTGGTTCGTGCGGGTCGTGATCAGCGCGCGCATCTTGTCCGCCCGCTGGAGCACGAAGTCGCGGAACAGCGGCCACGTGCGCTCGTCCGCGCCGTAGGTGCCGCCGAGCGACGGGTAGTAGTTCGACAGCTCGTGGAACGGCTCGGCCTGCAGGAGCCGGTGGGCCGCCGCGAGCAGGAGCGTCGGGTGGCCGGACTCCTCGCTCGCGGCGGTCAGCAGTCCCGCGACCTCCGGATCGTCGGCGGCCTTGAGCGCGAGGTGCTCGTAGAGCGGGGAGACACCGGCGGCCTCCACCTCCGCGAACCGCACCAGGCTGCTCCGCACCAGGTCCAGAGAGGTCACGTCACTCCTTCGGTTCAGGCCTACCGGGTTGTTCGCCACCACGGCTCTCGCCGTAGGACACCTTCGGCACCATGACCTTGCGCCGGAACACGCAGACGACCGTGCCGTCCTGCTTGTACCCGCGGGTCTCGACGTATACGACCCCGCGATCGTCCTTGGACTTCGACGGCGTCTTGTCGAGCACCTCGGTCTCACCGTAGATGGTGTCACCGTGGAAGGTCGGCTTGATGTGCCGGAGCGACTCGACCTCCAGGTTGGCGATGGCCTTGCCCGAAACGTCCGGAACGGACATGCCGAGCAGCAATGAGTAGACGTAGTTGCCGACCACGACGTTCTTGCCGAAATCGGTCGATTCCGCCGCGTAGTGCGCGTCCAGGTGCAGCGGGTGGTGGTTCATCGTGAGCAGGCAGAACAGGTGGTCGTCGTACTCCGTCACGGTCTTGCCAGGCCAGTGCTTGTAGACCGCGCCGACCTCGAACTCCTCGTAGTACCGACCGAACTGCACCGCACGCCTCCATTGGTGTGTGATCCGAAAACCCGATAGCCGGGGGGACAGTAGAAACACCAAGGGAGTACCCTCGGCAACTGGTCTGTGAGCGAATCCACCGCTCGTGGCCGTCGACCCTTGGAGGTGAGGACGCACTCATGAGCAAAGACCCCCATCCTGCGAGTACCACCCGCGTCCTCATCGGTTGGGTCCACCTCTAGCGGTCGGCCCCTGCGGTACCGGTCGGGACGCTCCGGTGTCGGAGCCCCTCCTGCTCAGCAACCAGTGAGGCTCCGGCGCGTCGTCAGCTCGTCCACGACGTGTGCCTGGAGGACCAATGCGCAACCTGCCCTCGCTCGGCGGCTTGAGAGGCCGTGCGCCTCGGCGCGCCACCACTCCCCTCGTCCCCATCCCCGTGCCCCTGTCGGCGTACGTCGTCGACTGCGCGGTCTACGTGGACGGCAAGCGCTTGCCCGGCCGGTGGACGCACACCGCGGCCGTGGACGAGGTCCGCAGGCGCGGTGACGGCTTCGTGTGGATCGGCCTGCACGAGCCGGACGAGGAGCAGATCCAGGGCGTCGCCGAGACCTTCGGGCTGCACGAGCTGGCCGTCGAGGACGCCGTGCACGCGCACCAGCGGCCGAAGCTGGAGCGGTACGACAACACGCTGTTCATGGTCCTCAAGACCGTGAAGTACGTGCAGAACGCGTCGCCGGACACCGCGAACGAGATCGTCGAGAGCGGCGAGATCATGGTGTTCCTCGGGCGCGACTTCGTCGTGACGGTGCGGCACGGCAACCACTCCGGGCTCAGCGTCGTCCGGCAGGACCTGGAGAACGACGCCGAGAAGCTCAAGGTCGGCCCGGCCGCGGTGCTGTACTCGATCTCCGACCACGTCGTGGACAACTACCTCGACGTGACGTCCCGGATCGAGGACGACATCGACCAGATGGAGGCGATGGTGTTCGCGCCGCGCAGCCGGGTCAGCGCGGACCAGATCTACCTGATGAAGCGCGAGGTGCTGGAGCTGCGGCGCGCGGTCATGCCGCTCGCGGTCCCGCTGCGCCGCCTGGCCGAGGGCTACACGCCGCTCATCCCGGAGCAGGTGCGGTCGTACTTCCGCGACGTCGACGACCACCTCATCGAGGTGTCGGAGCGGGTCACGAACTTCGACGAGCTGCTCACCACGCTCGTCGACGCGACGCTGGCGAAGATCACCCTCCAGCAGAACTCGGACATGCGGAAGATCTCCGCGTGGGTCGCGATCATCTCGGTGCCGACGATGGTCGTCGGTGTCTACGGGATGAACTTCGAGAACATGCCCGAACTCAAGTGGAAGTACGGCTACCCGCTGGTGATCTCCGCGGTCATCGTGGCGTGCCTCATCCTCTACCGAATATTTCGTCGGAACCGCTGGCTCTAGTCCCCCAGTCCCCACCCGACCCGACGGGATGTCCCACCATGACCCGAATCCTCTCGAACCCCCGCTTCTGGGTGCTCGCCTTCCTCATGGCCTGGCTCACGATGATCACCGCGATCATCGCGCAGCAGCCCTAAACCCATTCCTGTTCTTCCCAGTTGAACGGAACTCCGTGGCCGCGGCCACTGCCCAAGCGCAGTGACACCCCCGCGGGCCACAGCTTCAGCAACAGGTGGAACTCGTAGCCGGTGTGCGTGCGTCGGGGCTCGTACACCAGCAACGCGAGCGGGGCCTCCGGGGTCGCGCGCGCCACGGCGTCAGCCAGGATCGCGCGGCCCTCGGCCCTGTCCGCCGGTGAGACGTACTGCCACACCACCGAGTGCCACACGACCGTTAGCACGTCGGGCACCTGACCGGCGAGCCGGTCCGCCAGCCAGTCCGGCCCGGTCGCCTGCCGCACCGGCGCGGGATCGGCGGCGGCCAACTCCAGCGCCGCCTGCAAACGGTCCCAGCGGTGGAGCTGGTCCGCCCACACGAACGACGACAGCGTCAGCCGTCCGTCCTCTGTGGACACGTCGATCGGGTGCAGGTCGCAGCCCTCGCGCTCGACGATCCGCAACGGCCGCGTCAGGTCGACCGACGGCCGCCCGGTCCACTCGGGGTCGAGGACGAACGGGCTGTCCGGGTCGCCCACGACCGCGCCGTCGCCGAGCCGGTAGGCGATCCGGTCCGGGTGCAGGTTGAGCCCGGCGCTGGCGCCGATCTCCAGCAGCCGCACCGGGAACGGCTCGTCCCGGCCCGCGGCGACCGCGGCGGCGTGCGCGGCCACCTGGAGGCCGCCGAACAGCGGGGCGCTGCGGCCCGGCTCGTTGGTCTGCACGACCGTCGCGCCGATCCGCGCGCGCAGCTCGTCCGTGTGCTCGCGCAGGACCGGCAGCACGGCGTCCCACAGCGTGGCGAGGTGCGGGCTGCCGCCGACCGACGGGTAGTGCTTGGCCAGGCCGGGTGCCCGGCCCTCCAGCACGAGCCGGTGCAGCGCGCCCGCGAACCGCAGCGCGGGCATCGTGCCCTTGCGGTCGCGTTCGTAGCCCGCCATCACGCGGGTGGTGACGCCACCCGCGCTCAGGTCGGCCGCGGCGTTCAGGAGCAGGGACTCGGTGAGGGGACTGGACCCCTTGCAGCTCTGGGCCGCGTCGGTGAAGAGCTGGGCGAGCACGGAAGAACGCTAACCCCGTTCACCCTGCTCCGAACGCCAGGACACGCTATTTCACCCTTCCCGGCGCAGCGGGGCCAGCAGTCGTCGCACGGTGTCGCGGACGTCCTCGCGCGGCAGCGGGTTCGCGCTCACCCACTCGCCGTCCTGCGACACCTTGTAGCGCCCGCGCGGGGTGTCCAGCCACGACAGCTCGCCGCCGAACCGGACGTCCTCGCGGTCCTCGCCGTGCAGCCCGTTCGGCCTGCTCGCGCCGAGCTGGCCCTGGCCGAGCACCGGTTGCAGGTGGGCGATCATCCGGCGCAGCACGCGGTCGTCGACGCCGTTGTGCTCCAGCAGGTCGGGCAGTTCGGCCTCGCGGAACGTCTCGCCGTCCTCGATCCGCCGGGCGATCTCGGCCTCGGCGGCCCGCAGCGCCCGCAGGGGCACGCTGATCGGGCTGGACCCGGCCTGCTCGACGTCCGGGACGAGCCGGACGAGCGCGTCGACGGCCCGGTCGAGGGTCAGCGACCGCAGCCGGACGACCTCGTCCTCCTCGTCGGAGCGCTGCACGGCCAGCAGCGCGGTGTGGCCGTCGACCAGCACGACGGCGCGGGTGGTCGACTTCTCCTCCACCACGACCACGTCCAGCGCGCCCGTGCGGTCGCGCAGCAGCCGGACGAACTCCTCCGCGAGGCCCGTGGGGCCGCCCTCGGTCGCGAGATCCCGTGCTTCGAGGGTCTGCTGGGCGGCCTGGAACACGACGGAGCGCTCCAGCTCCGTCGTACCGCTGGACGGGACCTCCAGCGGGAACGGCGGCTCGACCTCGGCGTACGTGCAGAGGAGGTCGACCTCGTAGGGGTGCAGTTCGGTCACGTCGTGCGCAGCGAGTCGGCGTTGTTCGCGTCGACGGCCCGGTAGCGGGCGACGGTCTGCTCGGCGCTGTCGACGAACTCGTCCATCCGCTTGAGCGCGACGCCGAGCTGGTCCAGCAGGCCGTCCGAGCCCGCGAGCCGGTCGGTGAACTTCTCCGACAGCGCGCTGCCGACCGGGCTGGTGCCCATGTGCGGGCTGTTGGCCGGGTGCATCAGCTCCTCGGCGTCGCGGCGCATGGCCTCGAAGTGGCCGCGCACCTCCGCCACGGCGAGCGCGAACTCCTTGACCTGCTCCGGTTCGACCTGCCAGCCGCCCGCGGAACCCGAGTCCTGGGTGTGCACGATCGTTGCTCCTCTCGGGTCTACAGGCCGATGACCGGCGGGGCGGCCTTCTGGTCGCTGCTGAACAGGTCTTCCTCAAGGGGGAACCGGCGGTCGTACTCGCGGTCCTCGTCGCCGCCGCCCTGGCCGCGACCGGCCATCGGGCCGCCCGCCGCGCCCGCGCCGCCCGCGCCGAACCGACCGCCCGCGCCGAACCGGTTGCCGCCGCGCAGCATGTCCCGCGCGCCCGCGCCGACACCGCCCGCGCCGCGTCCACCGGCGGGCAGCGCGCCCAGCAGGCCGCCGGGACCGCCGAACGGGCCGCCGAGGCCCGCGCCGAACTTGCCCGCGCCACCAGCGCCGCCAGCTCCGAGGCCGCGCCCGAGCGCGTCCGCGCCCAGGGCGTTCGGACCGCCGGTCAACGCCGACCAGCGCGGGTCGTGCGCGCCGCCGACGAAGCTGGGCACCGTGACGCCCCGGCCGCCGGACGGGTCCGTGGTCCCGCCGCCACCGGGCACGCCAGGGCTGCCGGGCAGGGGCCGCTGGTCGGGCGGGAGGGTGCCGACGCCGCCGCTGCCGCCACCAGGCGCGGGCGAGCCGTCACCGCCGCCGGGACCGGTCGTCGGGCCGGTGAACGACGGGGTCGTGCCGTCCACGTCCATCGCCGCGTTCTCGAAGCGCTGCATGGTCTGCACCGCGCGCCTCTTCAGCTTCTTCTTCTTGCTGGCACCGCCGAACATCGAGCCGATGCCGCCGATCATGGCCCCGATGCCCGCGCCGATCGGCCCGCCCACCGCGAACCCGGCCGCCGCGCCGCCGCCGAGCGACGACCAGCTGAACCCCTCCGGCGGGGCGGGCATCTGCTGCTGGGCCGAGCGCAGGGCGCCCGCCGCGCTGTCGATGGGGCCAGCCATCTTCGCCGCCGTCTCGCCCAGCTCGTTGAGCCACGAGACGTTGCGCTTCACCGTTGAGGTGGCCTCGGACGCCGCGGCGCCGGACCAGAACTGCATCAGCTTGTCGAGGGAGCGCTGGAGCTCGTCGGACCGGTTCGCGATGCTGTCGCCCTGCCGGGTCCACGTGTCGGCGAGCCGTTCCACGTTGACCGGGTCGGCGTTCTCCCACACCATCTTGAACAGGTTCTTGTGGCTGAACCCGTCCCAGTGCGTCCCACCGGTCACGTACCGGTCGTCCTCACGCCCCCGTGCGCGCGTCTCGGCGAACTCCTTCGCCGCCTGCGTCACGAAGGTGAACAAACCCTGGAACAGTCCACCGCTTTCCACCACGTCCGTCTCCCCCGGCATAGATGTCGAGCTTGCAAGCTAGCCGATCCGACGCGTCGGACAACAGGTCAGTTCCGCCGATCCCGCACTAGTCTCGGTGGGATGCCGAAGGTTCTCGCGGTCGCGGACGAAGTGGTCGAACAGCTGTGGACCGATCAGGTGCGCAAGCACGACGTGGACCTGATCGTCGCCGCGGGCGACCTGCCGTTCGACTACCTGGAGTACCTGTCGACGGCGTTGGACAAGCCGTGCGTGTTCGTGCCCGGCAACCACGACACCGACCTGACCGGGTACGCCAACGTCCGCGGCCTCTGGACCAGGGACGGGATGCCCTCGCGCTGGCCGGGCCCGACCGGCGGGATGAACGCCGACCAGCGCGTCGTGGACGTCGCGGGACTGCGGATCGCGGGCCTCGGCGGCTCGATCCGCTACAACGAGGGCCCGAACCAGTGGACCGAGCGCCAGCAGTCCCGACGGTCCCGGCGGATGATCCGCCAGGCGAGCTGGCGGAAGCTGCGGGACGGGCGCGGCGTCGACGTGCTGCTCACCCACTCCCCGCCGCGCGACTGCGGCGACGAGGAGGACGCCCCGCACCGCGGTTTCGCGTGCCTGCACTCCACCGTGCGCAGGCTGCGGCCGCCGCTCATGCTGCACGGGCACATCCACCCCCACGGCGAGCGGAAACCGGACCGCCACCTCGGTGACACGCGCGTCGTGAACGTCGTCGGCTACAAAGTCCTGGATATCCCGTCTTCGGAGGTCCGCGATGCGCCGTGACACCGGCTTCCCGGTAGCCGACGCCGAGAACGACTTCACCAGGATGCGGCGGCAGCAGGTGCTGTCCCGCCTGTCGACGTGGCTGCGCCGCGAGCCCGACGACGTGAACATCATGCTGCCGTTCGACGAGGTCGTGGACGCGTTGGGCCTGGTCAGCGAACGCCGCATCGGCCTCAAGACGATCCGCTTGGACTCGATCGTCGGCAGCGTCGACCGCACCCGCGACTTCGACCGCCGCTTCCGCCCCACGTCCGCGCGGGTGCGGGAACGCTGGCAGCGCCTGGCGCTGGCAGCGCGGCGGGGCGAGTCCGTGCCGCCGATCAACGTGTACCGCGTCGGGGACCTCCACTTCATCGTCGACGGGCACCACCGGGTGTCCGTCGCCCACGCGATGGGCCTGGAGCTGATCGACGCCTACGTGACTGAAGTCGTGACGCGCATCAACGCGCACGGCATCCGCCACCGGGGCGACCTGATCGTCAAGGACTACCGGCGGCTGTTCCTGGAGCGCGTGCCCCTCACCGGCGAGTCGCGCGCGTCGATCTCGCTGGCCGACCCGTGGGACTACGCCAAGCTCGGCGAGCACGTCGAGGCCTGGGGGTTCCGGCTCATGCAGGACGAGGGCGCGTTCCTGGACCGCGCCACCATCGCCCGCCGCTGGTACGCCGAGGAGTACCGCCCGGTCGTCGACCTGCTGCGGCAGGCGGACATGGTCGGCGCCCGCCCGGAGACGGAGGCGTACATGTGGGTGGCGGGCGAGCGCTACCGGCTGATCCGCAACCACCGGTGGGACACCGACGTGATCGACACCCTCCGCGCGACTACCGAGGTGCCTCGGTAGGGGGCATCGGTCTGGCCTGGTCCATGACCTTGTCCGCGTAGCTGTCCAGCAGCCGCGTGGCGAGCTGCTGCGAGTACCCCAGGATCACCGCCCACAGCAGGAGGGCGGCCTGCGACGCGATGCCGATCAGCCCCGTCGTCACGCCCGCGCCGAGCGCCAGGATGCCCACCACGGCGAGCGCGGAGCCGAGCAGGATCTTGATGGCGGCCTGGTAGCCGATCATCACGTACGGCGAGAGGCTCGGTCTGCGCCGGAGCAGTAAGACGACGGCGGCCAACACGGCCCCGAACGCGCCCAGCAGTTGGATCAGCCACACGTCGGCGGCCGACGAGTTCTTACCGCCGGGGCACACGCTCGGCAGGCGTTCGGAGCTGACGCACATGGGCAGCAGACCGGGCTTCATCAGCCCCAGCACCCCCAGCACGGTGTTGATCACGAACAGCACCGCCGACGCCGCGATCAGCTTGTTCCGCAACGCTCGGGACCCGGCGTGCGCGAAGTCCGAGTTGTCGAAGGCGGCTCTCAGCGCGTCCACCACGATCGCCCGCTCGATCGCGGGCGTGAACTCCCCCGGCCGCAACTCCTCCAGGGCCTTCCGCCGCGGGTCGTCCTCGGGCAGGTTCGCCGCCACGCGAGCCTTCAACCCCGGAATCCGCCCCAGAAACCCCTTCTCCGCGGCCACGGTCGCGATCTCGGCCTCGTGCAACGACCGCCAGGCCCGCTCGATGTGCCACCCGGACCACCAGGACGCCACGGCCTTCCACCGCGACTCCTTGCGCGTCAGCATGTCGTCGACGACGGCCGCCTCCCGCTCAGCCGTCTCCCGCCACACGGTCCCCTCGGGATCCACCGGATCAGGAGGCCCCAACGCCGCCAGGTCAGCCCGGACACGATCCAGCCGCGACTGGACCACCAGCCGCCAGTCGGTCACCTTCGGAGTGCGCTCGGCCATGCACTGATGGTGGCATCGAGCACCGACAAAAAGGCGATCACCCGAACGTGTGGACGGAAGAGATTCCCGCCGAATTCATCCCACTGCCGACGTCCTCGTCGACCGCGGCGGTCGAGACCGCCGCTGATCACCCACGCCGTGCCGGACCTGCGCTCCTGGTGGAAGCGCCGCTCGGCGCTCCCACCCCACCGCTCACGCCGTCTGCGACGGCTCCACGATCTCGCGCAGGCGTGGGGGCATGCGCTTCTCCAGGCCGAACGGTTCCAGGTGGGCCTGGAAGACGCCGGTGAACGCCCGCTCGACGCTCGTCGTGTCCCAGGTGTCGCTCTCCAGGATCGGCTGCTTGAAGTACGGGTGGCCGACGAGGTGCAGCTGCCTGCCGTTGCAGCGGATGATCTGGCCCGTGATGCCGACCGACGAGTCGGCCAGCAGGAACATCACCAGCGGGGCGACCTTGCCCGGCAGGCGGTCGGCCGGGATGGCGCGGAGGGAGCGCTCCGACTTCCACACCATGCGCGTGTGCGCGACCGGGCAGACGGCGTTGACGCGGATGCCCTCGCCCTCCAGGTCCAGTGCCCACGAGGAGCTGAGGGAGGCGACCGCGCCCTTGGTCGCGGAATAGGTGGCGAGTTTGCGCTGGCCGAGGAACGCGCCCGACGAGATGTTCACGATCGACCCGCCGCCGCCGTGTTCGCGCATCGCGCGCATGGCCGCCATGCCCGTGTAGATGACGCCGAGCAGGTTGACCTCGACGACCTGCCTGATGGTGTCCGGGTCGTCGTCCCACGGGAGGGTCTCGTAATTCAGGCCCGCGTTGTTCACCAGGCCGTCCAGCCTGCCGAATTCGGAAACGGCGAGGCCGATTATCTTCTCGGCCTCGCTCGGGTCGGCGACGGTGTGCGTGCTGGCCACGGCCGTGCCGCCGTAGGCCCTGATGTGCGCCGCGACCTGTTCGGCCAGGTCACCGTCGTTGTCGTTGACCACCACGGACGCGCCCGCCAGCGCCGCGTGCATGGCGTAGGCCTCACCGAGGCCGCGCCCGGCACCCGTGATGACCACTGCTTTCCCGTCCAGAATCCCCATAGCGCGCCCAACTCTCGTCCCGGTTCCCCGACGAAAACCCAGCCGGGATGTTTCCCGCTTCGACCAGCGTGAGCCGGTTCCGAAGTCGCCCCGGTGTTGTTTCGACGAGAAGTCGCTGGGCTGCGCTGAATGGCCGTAGGAAGTTCGTTCGGACTAGTGAACATGACTAGTCAGTAACCGACCGTGACACCGGGTTCACCAAAAGAGAAAGCGGGCCACCCGGTGGGTGACCCGCTTTCGGTGAAGCGTCGGACTAGTCCTCCGAGAAGGTCAGGTTCTTCCCGCTGGCCGGGTCGAACAGCTGCACCTTGTCGGCGTTGAACCAGATCTCGGCCTGCTGGCCCTCCGTGGCGCCGGACGCCGCGGAGATGCGCGTGACGATCGGGACGCCCGCGCCGCCGCCGGTGCCCGCCTCGGACGTGCCGGAGTCGGCCGCCAGCTCGGCCAGCTCGGCCGACGTCGCCTGCTCGCCGGAGAGGGTGAAGTAGGCGAACTTGTCCGAGCCCATGGACTCCAGCACGTCGACGTTGCTGGTGAACGTGTGCCCGCTGCCGCGCTGGTGCTCCTCGACGAGCCGGAGGTCCTCGAAGTGCTCGGGGCGGATGCCCACGATCACCTCGCGGGGCGCGTCGGACGCCTCGGCCATCCGGCGGATCCGGTCGGTGAGCTGCACGTCGCCCAGCGGCGAGCGGAGCAGCCCGTTCTCCAACGCCGCGGGCACGAAGTTCATCGACGGCGAGCCGATGAACCCCGCCACGAACAGGTTGGCCGGGTGGTCGTACAGGTACTGCGGGGCGCCGATCTGCTGGATCGCCCCACCGCGCATGACGACCACGCGGTCGCCGAGGGTCATCGCCTCGGTCTGGTCGTGCGTCACGTAGACCATGGTCGTGCCGAGCTGCTTCTGCAGCCGCGACACCGACGTCCGCATCTGGACGCGCAGCTTGGCGTCCAGGTTGGACAGCGGCTCGTCCATGAGGAACGCCTTGGGGCTGCGGACGATCGCCCGGCCCATCGCGACGCGCTGCCGCTGCCCACCGGAGAGGTTGGACGGCTTGCGGTCGAGGTGCTGGCCGAGGTCGAGGATGTCCGCGGCGTCGTTCACCTTCTTCTCGACGGTCGCGTTGTCCACTTTGGCCAGTCGCAGCGGGAACGCCATGTTCTCCCGCACGGTCATGTGCGGGTACAGGGCGTAGGACTGGAACACCATCGCGATGTCCCGGTCCTTCGGCGCGCGCTCGTTGACGCGCTCGCCGCCGATGCGCAGCTCGCCGGTGGTGATGTCCTCCAGGCCCGCGATCATGTTGAGGGTGGTGGACTTCCCGCACCCCGACGGGCCGACGAGGATGATGAACTCGCCGTCGGCGATGTCGATGTCGCACTCCTGGACGGCCAGGGCGCCGTCCGGGTACTTCTTGGTCACCTTGTCCAGAACGATTTCGGCCATGTGCAACTCACCCCTTGACGGCGCCGGAGGTCAGCCCCGCGACGATTCGGCGCTGGAAGAACAACACGAACAGGATGATCGGGATCGTGATCACCACGGCGGCCGCCGCGATCGACCCGGTCGGGTCCTCGAACTGGGAGCTGCCCGTGAAGAACGACAGCGCGACCGGGACCGTCCTCGACTTCTCCGTCGAGGTCAGCGAGATCGCGAAGAGGAAGTCGTTCCAGCAGAAGATGAACACCAGGATGGCGGTGGTGAACACGCCGGGCGCGGCCAGCGGGGCGATGACCCTGCGGAAGGCCTGGCCGGGCGTGGCGCCGTCCATCTTGGCGGCCTTCTCCAGCTCCCACGGGATCTCCCGGAAGAACGCCGACAGCGTGTAGATCGCCAGCGGCAGCGCGAACGTGATGTACGGCAGGATCAGGCCGGGCCACGTGTCGAAGAGGCCGAGCGAGCGCTCGATCTCGAACAGCGGGGACACCAGCGACACCTGCGGGAACATCGCGATCAGCAGGGAGACGCCGACCAGGAGCGACTTGCCGGGGAAGTCGAGCCGGGCGATGGCGTACGCCGCCATCGTGCCGAACACGACGGCGACGGCGGTCGCGATCAGCGCGATGCCGATCGAGTTCGCCAGCGCCCGCACGAACTCCGTGGTCTTGAAGATCTCCGAGTAGTTGTCGAAGGTCCACTCGCGCGGGAAGAAGTTGCCGTCCGCGAGCGTGGCCTTGGACTTGAACGACAGCGACACGATCCACAGCACCGGGAACAGCGCGTAGATCACCACGACCGCGTTGAGGATGCCCCAGCGGGTCTTCTTGGCCGTCGTCTCGGCTCCACCGATGCCCGCCATCAGCGCTTCCCCCCGTCGTCGCTACCAGGGGCAGCCGTGCCGAACAGCTTGATGAAGACGAACGCGATGATCGCGACGGCGATGAAGATCAGCACCGACATCGTCGACCCGATGCCGAGGTTCAACCCCTTGATGAGGTTGTTGTACGTCAGCATCGACACCGACGACGTGCCTTGCGACCCGCCGGTGAGCACGAACAGGTTGTCGAAGATCCGGAACGCGTCGAGCGTGCGGAACAGCAGCGCGACGAGGATCGCGGGCTTCATCAGCGGCAGGATCACCTTGGTGAACCGCTGCCAGCCCGTGGCGCCGTCCAGCGCGGCGGCCTTGAGCAGGTCGTCCGGCACGAGCGCCAGGCCCGCCATCAGCAGCAGCGCCATGAACGGCGTGGTCTTCCAGACCTCGGCCAGGATGACCACGGCCAGCGCCGGGATCTTCTCCGTCAGCACGGGCTCGCCGCCCAGCAGCTCGGACAGGTAGCCGGTGCCGGGCGTCCAGGCGTAGCGCCAGGAGAACGCGGCCACGACCGTGACGATGCCGTACGGGATCAGCGTGGAGGTGCGGACGATCCCACGACCGACCAGCGTGCGGTGCATGATCAGCGCCAGCGCCATGCCCAGCACCAGTTCGATGACGACCGACACGACCGTCATGACGACCGTGACCCACACCGCGTTCCACCAGTACGGGCTGGAGAGCACGGTGACGTAGTTGTCCAGCCCGACGAACTCCTGCTTGTCGGGGAACTTCAGGTCGTAGCGCTGCAACGACAGGTAGACCGAGTAGATGATCGGCCACGCCGTCACGGCGACCATGATGATCGCGGCGGGCGCGACGAGCAGCAGGCCCAGCTTGCGCTCGGCCTTCTTGCCCTCGCTCAGCACCGCCTTCTTCTTGGGCTCGGCGGCTTTCACCGCTCCGCCCGCTCGTTCGGTGGTCGTCTGGCTCACGGCAGCACCCCCTTGGAGTCGAGCGCGTCCTGGAGTTCGGAGCGCAGGCGGTCGGCCGTGGCCTTCGGGTCGATGCTCGCGGGAGGCGAGAGGATGGTCGAGATGACCGTCGAGACGTTCTGGTAGGCCGGGGTCCGCGGGCGCACGCTCGCGGTCTTCAGCGTCTCCAGGATCGCGTCCTTCATCGGGTACGGCTTCGCCATCTCCGGGTCGTCGTACACCGACTCGATGGTCGGCGGGACGCCGTCGTTGATGGCCGCGTACTTCTGGCTTTCCGCGCTGCGCAAGCACATCACGGCGTCGAACGACTCGTCGGGATGAGTCGTGTAGTTGCTCACGGCGTAGTTGATGCCACCGACGGTGACCTTGGAGTCACCGCTGCCGACGGACGGGTACGGGGCCCACTTCAGGTTCTTGATGTAGTCCGCGTTCTTCGAGCCCGCCGCGTACACGTACGGCCAGTTGAGCATGAAGGCCGCCTTGCCCGCCTCCATCGCGAGGCGCGCGTCGTCCTCGGCCGCGTTGGAGAACGACGGGTCGACGACGTCGGACGTCGCGAACTTCTTCAACGTCTCCAACGCCTTCACGGCGCCGTCGTCGATGATCGCCTTGGTGCCGTTCTCGTCGAGGATCTTGCCGCCCGCGGAGTTGACGAGGGTGTTGTAGAGGACGACGAGGCCCTCGTACTGCTTGCCCTGTCCCTCGATCAGGCCGGGCTTGCTCTCCTTCTTGAGGGCGTCCGCCATCTGGATCATCTCGTCCCACGTCTTCGGCGGGGTCGGGACGAGGTCGCCGCGGTACCAGAGCAGCTGGACGTTCGTGTTGTCCGGGGCGCCGTACAGCTTGCCCTCGTAGCTCGCGGTGTCCAGCGGGGTCTGGAGGGTGCCTTCCTCCACCTGGGACTTCGCCGACCCGGTGAACTCCTTGATCCACCCGGCCTTCGCCAGCTCGGCCGTCCACGTCACGTCGAGCGCCAGCACGTCCATGCTGGTGTCCTCGGCGGCCAGTCGTCGCACCATCTGCTCGCGCTGGCCGTCGGCCTCGCGGGGGAGTTTCTTGTAGACGATGGTGTAGCGACCGCCCGACTTCGAGTTGCACTGGTCGACGATCTTTTGAAAACTCTCCTGCGGGTACTTGTACACGTTGATCGTGATGCCGCCATCGCTGGACCCGCATGCCACGAGCACCGGAGCCGCGACGATCGCGGCCCCCAGAGCCGCGGCGATCCGATGGCGTGGTTTTCGGCTACGACCTGACCGGTCGACGTCCCTCATCGGCCTTGCCTCCTTCCGACAAACCACGGAGGAGCCAGACGTGCTGAGTCCGGCACCCCGTCGTGCCTCACCGGCCCCGGACTGCTGACGCAGGCCGTGGACCGGTGGAAGAAACGTAGGCCTGGTGATCAGGTGCCGCAACCAGGGCAGGCAACGATTCAGTCGCGAGCAGCCGCTACCCGATCAAGACTGCCGCTAAACCCCTAATCTTTCGAGTCTTTCGGCCCTACAGGACGGAGCGCCAGCTTGGCCAGCAGGTCACGCGCCTGCTCCGCCGACCGCGGCTGGCACAGCACGTCGTACCGGCCCGCGACGAGCTGGCTCGCCGACTGGAAGTCGCGCTTGCCGCGCGCGGACGCGTACCCGACCGCGGCGAACACGAGACCGAAGACCACGCCGATCGTGAGGCCGACCAGGATCGGCCCGGCGCTCGCGCCCGCGCTGCTGTTGAACAGGCTGAGCAGGACGCCGACGAACAGGCCGAACCACGCGCCCGACGCGGCGCCCGTCCCGAGGACGCGCCCCCACGTGAGGCGACCCGTCACGCGTTCGACGAGCATCAGGTCGACGCCCACGATCGTGACGTCCTGGACGGTGAACGCGCCGTCGGCCAGGAAGTCGACCGCGCGCTGGGCCTCCTCGTAGGTGGCGTAGGACCCGATCGGCCAGCCGGTGGGCGGCGTGGGCAACCGGGGCGGAACCCCTGGTCGGTTCTGACCGGAGAACTGACTCGTCAAGGTGACCACCTCTTCGCGGTGCTGATCTACCCCATCCTGCCAACACGGGGCAAACAGTGCGAAGCGGGTTCGCCGAACTCGACGCGATCGTGACCGGTCAGCCCCTGGTGCGGTAGTCCCTCAGGAGGCCGCGACTGATGATCGTCTTCTGGATCTCGCTCGTGCCCTCGCCGATGAGGAGGAACGGGGCCTCGCGCATCAGGCGCTCGATCTCGTACTCCTTCGAGTACCCGTAGCCGCCGTGGATGCGGAACGCCTCCTGCGTGACCTCGGCGCAGTACTCCGACGCGATCAGCTTGGCCATGCCGGCCTCGACGTCGTTGCGCGCGCCGGAGTCCTTGAGTCGGGCGGCGTTGACCATCATCAGGTGCGCGGCCTCGACCTTGGTCGCCATCTCGGCGAGCTTGAAAGCGATCGCCTGGTGCTCGACGATCGGCTTGCCGAAGGTCTTGCGCTGCTGCGCGTACTCGATCGCCAGCTCGAACGCCCGGATCGCGATGCCGCACGCGCGCGCGGCCACGTTGACCCGCCCGACCTCGACGCCGTCCATCATCTGGCTGAAGCCCTGCCCGGTCTGCCCGCCGAGCACCTGCTCGGGGCTGATCCGGAAGCCGTCGAACACCATCTCCGTGGTGTCGACGCCCTTGTAGCCCATCTTGTCGATCTTGCCGGGGATCGTGAGGCCGGGCGCGACCTCGCCGAAGCCCTCCGGCTTCTCCACCAGGAACGCCGTCAGG
Organism: Umezawaea sp. NPDC059074; assembly: GCF_042738955.1. Lineage (NCBI taxonomy): Bacteria > Bacillati > Actinomycetota > Actinomycetes > Pseudonocardiales > Pseudonocardiaceae > Umezawaea > Umezawaea sp. NPDC059074. Next base: position 8,279 of record NZ_JBHYHC010000019.1, on the reverse strand, counting down.
TTCTTGTGCGGCTTGTCGGCTCCCTCGTCGGTCTTGACGAGGACGGCCGTCAGGTTCGAACTGCCGCCGTTGGTCAGCCACATCTTCTGCCCGTTGACGACGAAGTCGTCGCCGTCCTTGACGGCCTTCGTCCGAATGGCGGCCACGTCGGACCCCAGCTCCGGCTCGGACATGGAGAACGACCCGCGCACCTCGCCGGTCGCCATCCGCGGCAGGTACTTAGCCTTCTGCTCGTCGGTGCCGTGCTGCTTGAGCATGTGCGCCACGATGAAGTGCGTGTTGATCACCCCGGAGACGCTCATCCACCCGCGCGCGATCTGCTCGACCACCAGCGCGTAGGTCAGCAGCGACTCCCCGAGCCCCCCGAACTCCTCCGGGATCGTGAGCCCGAACAGCCCCATCTCCTTCATGCCCTCGACGATGTCGGCGGGGTACGTGTCCCCGTGCTCCAACGCCTGGGCGTGCGGGATGATCTCCTTGTCCACGAAGGTGCGGACCGTTGCCAGGATCTCGTCCTGGATCTCGGTGAGTCCACCGGTCTGGGCCAGCCGCGCCATCGCAGTTTCCCTTCGTCGCCTTGGGTTACCGGTGAGTATGGCCCGGTTAACGACCGTTCGCGTCCCGAAGGTGGCCCACCCCACCCCCTGAACCGATCAGGCGGCGAAGACCTCCAACTCCCCACCGCAGTGACGGCACACGTCGGCGAAGACGTGCACCTCGGCGTCGCAGCCGGGACAGGAGCGGATGCTGCGCTCCAGCAGGTCGTCCTTGCGCCTGCGGAACAGTCGGAAACCTTGCCGGGCCTCAGCGTGACGTGCTCGTGACATACCGGCAGCATGCGCAGGCGGCACCCCAAGATCGCCAATCCGCGACGGGGTTTGTGCGACACCTCACCGAATCCGGACGCAACCCGTGACGACCCCGTGCTCGCGCGTAGTGAGGGGGATGACCTGCGCCACAACGGCGAACACCCGTTCCGGACCCGGCTCGCGGGTCCGGAACGGGGAGCTCTCACGCCTCCGGCGGGCTCCACGGGGACTGGCGGGTCAGGCCCGCGGCGCGGCCCTTGGAGGAGATGACGAGGGCCATCTTGCGGCTGGCCTCGTCGATCATCTCGTCGCCGAGCATCACCGCGCCGCGGCGGCCGCCCGCCTCGGAGGTGAAGTGCTCGTAGGCGTCGAGGATGTTCTCCGCGTGCTCGTAGTCCTCCTGCAACGGGCTGTACGTCTCGTTCGCCGCGTCGATCTGGCCGGGGTGCAGGACCCACTTGCCGTCGAAGCCGAGTGCGGCCGACCGGCCGGCCACGCGCTTGAACCCGTCCACGTCGCGGATCTGGAGGTACGGGCCGTCGATGGCCTGGAGGTCGTTGGCGCGAGCGGCCATCAGGATCTGCATGAGGATGTAGTGGTACGCGTCGCCCACGTCGTAACCGGGCGGCTGCTCCCCCACCACGAGCGACTTCATGTTGATGCTCGCCATGAAGTCCGCGGGCCCGAAGATGATCGTCTCCACCCGCGGCGACGCCGTGGCGATGGCGTTGACGTTCACCAGCCCCTGGGCGTTCTCGATCTGCGCCTCGATGCCGATCTTGCCGACCTCGTACCCCATGGTCTTCTCGATCTGCGTCAGCAGCAGGTCCAGCGCGTGCACCTGTTCCGCCGTCTGCACCTTCGGCAGCATGAGGCAGTCGAGGTTCGCGCCCGCGCCCTCCACGACCTCGGTCACGTCGCGGTAGGTCCACTCGGTGGTCCAGTCGTTGACCCGCACGACGCGGGCCTTGTCGCCCCAGCCGCCCTCGTTGAGCGAGGCCACGATGGTCTTGCGGGCGTCCGGCTTGGCCAGCGGGGCGCAGGCGTCCTCCAGGTCGAGGAAGACCTGGTCCGCGGGCAGCGTGCGCGCCTTGTCGATCATCTTCTGGCTCGACCCCGGAACCGCGAGGCACGAGCGACGGGGGCGCTGCTGGTCGACCACTGGGGTACCTCCTCGTACCAGCCGGTAACAACTTGTCCGGCTCACCGTGGCACGACCGAAGTTCCGCCGCCTGTCACTGAGTCCCGATTCACAGGTCCGTGGGACGCTTGATCGGTGGAGACCGCACAGATCATGGACGCCGCGCTGCGCAAGGCCGCCGCGGTGTGGGTCGCCGTGCCGGAACGCCGGGGTCGGCTGGTGTGGTCGCTGTGGCGCGACGACTCGGTGTGGGTGGCCGTCGGCGGCGACCAGGAGGTCCCCGGACTGGCGGACGGGCTCGCCGTGACGATCACCGTGCGCTCGCCGACCACGCACTCGCACCTGCTGGAGGCCCCGGCCGTGGCCCGGCTGGTCGACCCGGACGAGGACACGATCGCCGCGTTGACGGCGGCCCGGTTGAACGGCGCGGCGGCGTGGACCGAGGTCTACCGGCTGGAACTGGCGTGATCACCGTGCCGGAGGGCTTCGGCGAGGGGCTCGGCGACGGCGCGCCGGAGTGGGTGGCGACGCTGCCGAGGCTCGCCGCGGAGTTCTGCGCGCGCTGGCGGCTCGCCCCGGACGGCGACCTGCTCAACGGGTTCGTGGCGGTCGTCCTGCCCGTGCGCCGAGCGGACGGCACGGCGGCGGCGCTCAAGCTGACCTGGCAGGACGTCGAGACCGAGCACGAGGCGCTGGCGCTGCGGGTGTGGGACGGCCGCGGGGTCGTGCGGCTGCTGGAGCACGACGGCGAGCACGGCGCGCTGCTGCTCGAACGCCTGGACCACACCCGGACGCTGGAGGACGTGCCGATCGAGGTCGCCGTGCAGGTGGCGGGCGGCCTGATCCGGGACCTGCGGCACCCGGCCCCGCCGGAGGTCGGCGCGGTGTCGTTCGGCGACCTCGCGGCCGACGCCGCCGCGTTGGGGAACCCAGTGCCGAAATCGCTGCTCGATCGGGCCGTCGGGCTGGCCCGCGACCTGACGGCCGACGCCGGGCGCACGCTCGTCAACGGCGACCTGCACTACGGCAACGTGCTCGCGGGCGACCGCGAACCGTGGCTGATGATCGACCCGAAGCCGTGGGCGGGCGACCCGGAGTTCTGCCTGCTGCCGTTGCTGTGGAACAGGTTCGGCGAGATGGACGGTCGGCGCGGCACGTGGGACCGGGCTCGGGCCGTGGCCGAGATCGGCGGGCTGGACCTGGAACGGGCGTGCGCGTGGGCGGTCGTCCGGGCCGTCGAGGGCGAGCTGTGGGCTCTCAAAGCGGGCGTGGACCGGTTCGGCGGGATCGCTAGGGAAGTGGCGGAACGGCTCAGCGCTGGGGCACCCGGATAGTCCCGGTCGCCACCGGGACCACCTGCCCGCCGACGCCGACCTCCTGCGCCCGGCCGTCGACCGCCGTGACGACGCAGACCAAAGTGGACGGTCGACCGACCTCCGCGCCCTGGTGCACGTCGTAGTCCCCGCCCTCGGGCAGGAAACCGCGGTCCACCAGCCACGAGCCCAGGGCCAGCGCCGCCGCGCCCGTGGCGGCGTCCTCGTACCCGTTGGCGCGGAACATCCGCACGTGCGCGACCCGGCCGTCGAACGACACCGGCACCAGGCCGCGGCCGATGGCGTGGGCGGCGATCCACGCCGGGTCCGGGGTCGCGCGGGCCACGGCGTCGGGGTGGACGGGCAGGAACGTGTAGTCCGCGCCCGCCCCGGCCACGCCCGCGGCGACCGAGGTGTCCACATCGGACTCCTCCAGGCCCAGGGCGGTGGCCAGCGGACCGGGGTCGAGGCGCGCGCCGACCGTGGGGCGGTCGCCCGCGAGGACGACCACGTCCGCGCCGATCACGACACCGTGCAGGCCCGCGGCGGTCTCCTGGACGACCGGACCCAGGGGCAGCAGACCGGCTTCGCCCAGGACCCAGGCCGCGCCGATGCTGGGCTGACCGGCGAACGGCAGTTCGGCCGCGGGCGTGAAGATCCGCAGGCGGTAGTCGGCCTCGGTCGACGGCAGGGGGAACGCCGTCTCGGACAGGGCGAACTCGGCCGCGACGGCCTGGAGTTGCCAGTCGTCCAGGTCGTCGGCACCGTGGACCACGGCCAGGGGGTTGCCCGAGAAGGCGCGGTTCGTGAACACGTCCACGACGTCGTAGCGCAGGGTGGCTCCGGGTAGCAGCACACCGACCACGGTAGACCTCCCGCCGCCGGCACAGCGTCCACACCGACCGCCGGTTAACCTGGCCACGTGGTCGCCGTGAACAGGGTTTTCGCCGCTCAGCTCGCCGGTCTCCCGGTCTTCGGACCGGACGGCGAGTCCATCGGCAAAGCACGTGACATCGTCATCGGACTCCGCATCGACCGGCAGCCCCCTCGGGTGCTCGGCATGGTGCTGGAACTGGCGACCCGTCGGCGCATCTTCGTGCCGATGCTGCGGGTCAACGCGATCGAGCCGAACGCCGTGACGCTCGCCACGGGGTCGGTGAACCTGCGCCAGTTCCACCAGCGCACCAACGAGGTCCTCGTCGTCGGGCAGCTCCTCGACGCGCGGGTCCGGCTCGACAACGGCAGTCCGGCGGTGCTGGTGGACGCCGCGATGGAACCGACGCGCACCAAGGACTGGCGGGTGATCAAGGTCGCCGTGCGCGAGCGCACCGGGCGGCTGTCGCGGCGCGGACCGGTGCAGGTGCTGCGGTGGGAGGAGATCAGCGGCGTCAGCGTCTCCGAGCTGACCGGGCAGCCGCAGGGCGCGCAGGAGCTGCTGACGGTGTTCGAGACCATGCGCGCGGTGGACGTGGCGACGACGTTGCACGACCTGCCCGCCAAGCGCCGCTACGAGGTCGCGGACGCGATGGACGACGAGCGGCTCGCGGACATCATCGAGGAACTGCCCGAAGAGGACCAGAAGGACCTCCTGGCGTACCTGGACGACGAGCGCGCGGCGGACATCCTGGAGGCGATGGACCCCGACGACGCGGCGGACCTGCTGGCCGAGCTGTCCGAGGTGGACAAGGACCGGCTGCTCGGGCTGATGGAGCCGGAGGAGTCCGCGCCGGTGAAACGGCTGCTGGAGTACAACTTCGACACCGCGGGCGGTCTGATGACGCCGGAACCGGTGGTGCTGTCGCCGGACGCGACGGTCGCCGAGGCGCTGGCCCGCGTCCGCAACCCGGACCTCACGCCCGCGTTGGCGAGCATGGTGTTCGTGTGCCGCGCGCCGTCCGCGACGCCGACCGGCCGCTACCTCGGCTGCGTCCACATCCAACGGCTGCTGCGCGAACCGCCGTTCGACCTCGTGGCGGGGGTGCTCGACACCGACCTGGCCCGGCTGTCGCCGACCGCGTCGCTGGCCGAGGTGACGCGCTACTTCGCCGCCTACAACCTGGTCTGCGCGCCGGTCGTGGACGACACCGACCACCTGCTTGGCGCGGTGACCGTCGACGACGTGCTGGACCACCTGCTGCCCGACAACTGGCGCGAAACGGGGCTCTCCCATGCCTGAACTGCCACCCGGTCGTCGACTCGACCAGCCCAAGCGCACCGGCAGGTTCCGCCTCGCCATCGACCCCGAGGCGTTCGGCCGCGTCTCCGAGCGGCTCGCCCGGTTCCTCGGCACCGGCAAGTTCCTGTTCTGGCAGTCGGTGCTGGTGATCGCGTGGATCGCGCTGAACCTGTTCGCGGTGTCGCTGCGCTGGGACCCGTACCCGTTCATCCTGCTGAACCTGGCGTTCTCCACGCAGGCCGCCTACGCCGCGCCGCTGATCCTGTTGGCGCAGAACCGCCAGGACGACCGGGACCGCGTGTCGCTGGAGGAAGACCGGGCCCGGTCCGCGCAGACCAAGGCGGACACCGAGTTCCTCGCGCGGGAGCTGGCCGCCGTCCGGCTGGCGCTGGGCGAGGTCGCCACCCGCGACTTCCTGCGCGGCGAGCTGGAGCGGCTGTTCAAGGAGAACACCAAGAAGCGCCACAAGAACCCGACGCCGGAACTGATCAGGGACGACCCGCGGTGGGACGACGTCCCGTCATGACACCAGGTCGTCGGCGACGAGGTCGGCGAGCAGCCGGGTGATCGCGGGCGCGGTCTCGGGGTGGGCCGCGTACTCGGCGGACGTCACGAACCGCACCTCCGCGATCTCCCCGCTCGGCACCGGCGGGCCGTCCAGCCCGCCGGTGAAGCACTCCATGTCCACCAGCGCGTCCGGGCCCTCGCCGTACGCGGGCTCCAGGTACCGCCGGTGCCCGGCCACGTCGAGCGCCCGGACCCCGAGTTCCTCCAGCACTTCCCGGTGCAGCGCCTGCACGGGCGTCTCCCCCGGTTCGAGCTTCCCGCCGGGCAGGTAGAACGCGCCCTTCGTCCGCGACCGCACCACGAGCAGCCGCCCGTCGCGCACGTGCACCAGGCCCACCACCGAGATCACCGGCGCGGTCACGCGTTCTCCTCCGCGAGCCGACGGCACGTCACGCCGAACGCGTCCAGCTCGTCGGCGTCGAACCCCTCCGCGAAGTGCCGCGCCACCCCGGTCAGGTGCGTCCCGGCGGCCACCCGCAACCGCTCCACCCCGGCCGGTGTCAGCACGGCCACGATCCCCCGCCCGTCCCCGTCGGCGCGCTCGCGCCCCACCAGACCAGCCCGTTCCAACCGGTCGACGAGCCGCGTCACGCCGGACCGCGACAGCAGCACGGCGTCGGCCAGCTCGGTCATGCGCAGGCGGTGGTGCGGCGCTTCGGCCAATTGGACGAGCACGTCGTAGGCGGCGAGCGAAAGGCGCTGCTCAGCGATCAGTTCGGCCTCGAGAGTCCGAGTGATGCGGGCGTGAGCGCGGAGGAACGATTGCCACACCACGAGCTCATCGCGGTTGGGCAACCGGGAACTACCCGATTCCGGCACGGAGCCGGATGTTACGGAAAGCACTGGACCACCTCACCGCTGCCCCCGCGCTGCGAGGTGACCGGCCGGTAGCTTGGAGGTGTCGGCGGACGCCTAGCATGGCTGTCCAGACGCACGCGTTTCCCGCGACACCATTTCCCAGTCCACGAAGGTCGGTGCTCGATCCCGTGACCACCACGCACTCCGTTCCGTCGGTCGACGAAGTCCAGCAGGCGCTGGCCGGCGTCCAAGACCCGGAGATCAGGCGCCCCATCACCGAACTCGGGATGGTCAAGGACGTCGCCGTCGCGGCGGACGGTTCCGTGGCCGTCGCGATCTACCTGACCGTCGCGGGCTGCCCCATGCGCGACAAGATCACCAAGGACGTCACCGCGGCCGTCACCGCGCTGCCCGGCGTGACGACCGTGAAGGTCGAGCTGGACGTGATGAGCGACCAGCAGCGCACCGACCTGCGCAAGAACCTGCGCGGCGGCACCGAGGAACCGGTCATCCCCTTCGCCCAGCCCGGCTCGCTGACGCGGGTCTACTGCGTGGCGTCGGGCAAGGGCGGCGTCGGCAAGTCCAGCGTCACGGTCAACCTCGCCGTGGCCATGGCCGCCCGCGGCCTCTCGGTCGGCGTGGTCGACGCCGACATCTACGGCCACTCGATCCCCCGCATGCTGGGCACCGACGCCAGGCCCACGCAGGTGGAAAAGATGATCATGCCGCCCCAGTCCCACGGCGTGAAGCTCATCTCCATCGGCATGTTCACCCCCGGCAACGCCCCGGTCGTCTGGCGCGGCCCGATGCTCCACCGCGCGTTGCAGCAGTTCCTCGCGGACGTCTTCTGGGGCGACCTGGACGTCCTCCTCCTCGACCTCCCACCGGGCACCGGCGACGTGGCCATCTCCGTGGCCCAGCTGGTCCCGAACGGCGAAATCCTCGTCGTCACCACCCCCCAGCAAGCAGCGGCGGAGGTAGCGGAACGCGCGGGCTCGATCGCCCTGCAAACCCGCCAACGCATCGCGGGCGTCGTCGAGAACATGTCCTGGCTGGAAATGCCGGACGGCACGAGGATGGACGTCTTCGGCTCAGGCGGCGGCCAAGCAGTAGCCGACTCACTCACGAAGGCAATCGGCTCCGAGGTACCACTACTCGGCCAGGTCCCCCTGGACCCCCGCCTCCGCGAACAGGGCGACGAAGGCACCCCCATCGTCCTGGCCCACCCGGAATCAGCAGCAGCACAGGTACTGACCGACGTGGCGAAGAAACTCTCAGTCCGCTCCCGAGGCCTCGCAGGCAGGCTCCTCAACGTCACACCCGCAGGCCGCTAGCCCATCACCTTCCGGCTGCCACCTGGCGACCACGCTGGAACCGGCAGACGCAGGCCACGGAACGTGGCCGATTTGACATGGGGATTTCGGCCTTAAAATTGTGGTCGGGCGGGACTCTCTTTGGACCTGTCTCTTATACAC